>DASWRR010000031.1:0-3545 GCA_036403055.1 Ilumatobacteraceae bacterium
CCATTCGTTCGGACTGCTTCGATGATCGGATTGGAAAAGTTTTCGATCGACTCCATGCAATGGCTGCGTCGCGCGGCGCCGGCGTTGCCTGGCTAACGTTTGATCTCCACCGAACGCTGGGAAGCACCACGCCATGACGAATCCTCCGCAGCCAGAGATCGCGCCCGTCGACCCTGCTCCGGTGGAACCGGCCCAGTTCAGCGCTCCTGTGATCGCGTCGGAGCCGTATTCCGGCGAGCCGGAGGCGTTGTTCGGAATCTCGTTCGCCGACGCCTTCAGGGCAGAGGAGTTCCTGCTCGCACTTCGCCGCCTCGCGGCGCGCGGTGATCTGGTGCTGAGCGACGCGGTCGTCGTCTACAAGGCGGACGACGGGTCAGCGAAGGTGCGCGAGACGACAGATCTGCAACCGAGCGGCACAGCACTGCGCGGCGCGATGTGGACGGGACTGCTCGGTCTGCTGGTTGCCGGCCCGCTCGGATGGATCGCCGGTCTCGGCATCGGCGCGGGCGCCGGCGCGATCACCGCCAAAGTTGTCGACATCGGCATCCCCGACGAGTGGGTTGCGTGGTTCAAGGACGCGGTGCACCCGCACACGTCGACCGTGGTGGCACTCGCCAGCGAGGTCAATCTCACTGCCCTGTTCCAGGAAGCGCAGCGGTTCGCCGGCGCGGAGCTGGTGCACACGACCCTTCGTCCCGGTGCCTCCGCAGACCTTGCGGCGGCCTTGAACATGCGTCGGCGTCAGGACACCTGACCCCGAGGTTCAGTCCGCCGCGGGTTCGTACCCACCGTCCGCGTTGTGCGTCTCGGTTCCGGCAACGGGCGGGTTGAACACGCACACGAGGTGAAGATCGCCGTTCGTCGCCCGCACGATGTGCTCGTCGTGCTGATCGAGGGCGTAGATAGTGCCCGGAACGATCGCGAACGTCTCGCCGGTGGCGACGTCGACGACCTCGCCTTCGCCCGCTAGGCAGTAGTTCGTCTCGAGGTGGTTCTTGTAGTGCAGATGGCTCTCCGTGCCCTCGAAGATGCGCGTCTCGTGGACCGAGTAGCCCATGCCGTCGGCCTTGACGATCATGCGTTTGCTGTCCCAGCCGGGACCGGACACATGGCGATCGGTGTTGGCGATGTCGTCAGAACGAACGATGATCATGAACGCCGAAGCTAGCCACTGTGGAGTCCGTGTCGCAGCCCGGGTCAGCGGTTCGCCAGGCACGACTCGATCAGCACCGCCATGTCGAGCAGCGCTGCGTCACCTGCGCGACGTCCGGTCAACATCAACCCGATCGGTTCACGGTTCGCCGGCACGTCAGGCACCGTGACGCTGGGAAGGTCGAGCCGGTTCGCGAACTCCGTCAGCCGGAGGACTTCTGTGTTCATCGCGAGGTAGTTCTCCATCGACGCGAGGGCCTCGATCCGCGGCGGCAGGATCGGCACCGTCGGGGTGATGATCGCGTCGGCATCGGCGATCGCGGAGTCGTATCGCCGCCGGCAGTCGTCGATGCGGCGGACCGCCGCGACGTAGTCGGCCGCGAGGACACTTGCGCCGTGCTGGATTCGCGGTCCCACACGCGGGTCGTACTGATCGAAGCGTTCGGCTATGAGATCGCGATGCCAGTCGTACGCCTCGACCGCGATGACGGACCCTTCGCGGGCAGCGATGCTCGCTTCGCCGAGCATCGGCATCTCGACCTCCGTGACGGACACTCCCGCCGCGGTCAGCACCGCGAGCCAATCATCGAACGCGTCGAGAACTTCGACATCGGTGGTACCGGCGCAGATCGCGCCGCGGGGCACGAGGACGCGTAGTTCGCCGAGCGAGCGCGCCGATGGCTCACGCGGATCGCGATCGACGAGCGCCATGTCGGCGCGTCGCAGGTGCGACACGGTCGTCGCGATCAGGCCCGGCGCGTCGTAGCTGCGCGCCAATGGGATCAACCCGGCGGAGGGATAGCGGCCTTGCGACGGCTTGAAACCAGCGACCCCGCAGAAGGCCGCCGGAATGCGGATCGAACCGCTGGTGTCCGAACCCAAAGAAAGGTCCGCCACGCCGACTGCAACCGCCACAGCCCCGCCGGACGTCGAGCCACCACTGACCCGTTGTTCCTTGGGCCGCAACGGTGTCGTCGGCGTGCCGTACGTGTCGTTGAGTCCGAGTGCGCCGTAGGCGAACTCCGTCATGTTGCTCTGCGCCCACACGATGGCGCCGGCAGATCGCAAGGCGGCCACCATCGGTGCGTCGGCTTCCGCCGGCGGCGCTCCGGCCAGCACCGCAGACCCGGCGTGCGTCGTCCAGCCGGCGACGTCGAAGCAGGCCTTGACCGTCAGCACGTCGCCGGATATCGGTAGCGAAGCATCGATGTCGGCGGCTTCGGCAAGTGCCGCATCGTCGCGGCGCGCGAGGAGGCTGATCGACATCGTTTCGCCGACGTCGGTTGCTGTAGCGATGCAGTCGCGAAGATGGTCAGCGGCGGCCGCAGCCACCTCAGAATCTGCGGTCGTTGGTCTTCTTCTTCGGCGGCGCCTTGAACGGCGCCTCGATCAGGACCTCGAACTGCGCGTCGTCGGGCTGCTTCGGCTCGTTGAGCCGCTGGAGATACGTCTTGAGTGCAGCACGGGCCGGCGCAACCTGCTCGCCCTTGGCACCGACCGAACGAGCCAACGCGTCCTTGGCCTTCGCAACGCGCTCTTTGCGAGTCGTCTTCTCTTCCTCCGAGATCACCCGCTTCGGTCCGGGCGGCGCATTGCGACGAGCTTCGAGTTCTTGCAGTGGGGTCAACTTGGCGGTGGCCATGGCCGTGAGCCTACATCGGTTCGTGGTCCGAAAATTGGGTAGACCCACCGCATGAACAGCCCGAACGATGCACACGCCGACCCGAACGAGCACACCGATGTCGACCCGATCGACGAGGAGGCCGCGGAGATCGATGCGCGGTCCGAGGACGCGCCGGAGAAGATCCAGCAGTTGATCCACGACGCAGAGACGATGGGTCGGCCGGCGACGCAAGCGGTCGACACCAGCGGGGCGAGCCGCGGGGCGAGCGGCGCGGACGGCGGCATCGACACCGAGACCGACGACGAGCCCGAGGTCCTGCCAGGCTGAGGTGATCGCTCGCAGTACGATCCGCGCATGTTCCTTCGCAACGCGTGGTACGTCGCGGTTTGGGAACGCGAGATCGCAGAGGCGCCGTATGCGGTGACCGTGCTCGGTGAGCACGTAGCGATCTACCGGGCCGCGAGCGGCGCGTACGGCGCGTTGGCAGATGCCTGTCCGCATCGCAAGGTTCCGCTCTCGATGGGTCGCGTTCACGGCGACGATGTCGAGTGCGGCTATCACGGCCTCGTGTTCGATTCGTCGGGAGCATGCGTCCGCGCACCTGGCCACGATCGACCTCCGGTGGGCGCGTGCGTCCGCGCCTACCCCGTGGTTGCCCGGTACGGCCTTGTGTGGATCTGGATGGGCGAACCTGCCGCCGCCGATCCGGACAACATCTTCGAGGCGGAGCACTGGGGCGATCCCGCATGGGGGACGACCGACGGTGACG
>DASWRR010000032.1:0-6517 GCA_036403055.1 Ilumatobacteraceae bacterium
CGTTGCGATGCGTCACCCCGTCGCCGCGATGTTCGACGGCAACGACGCGACGGCGCGCCGGCCGTATGGCGCCGACGGAATGGCGTTCAGCGACCTGTACATGGCCTTCGAGCGCACCAACTTCCACTTCGACGCGATGTACGAGCTCAACAGCCGCAACGTCCGCGAACCGATCGCACCATCGGTGTTGCTGTTGAAGGCGCGCAAGCAAGGAAACTGAGCGCAGCCGGTCGCGTCGTTCAGGCGAGCGCGTACTCGGATTCGATCAGCTCAGCGGGTCGCGGTCTGCCGAACACGTACCCCTGCCCGTGGTCGCAGCCGATCTCACGCAAGCGGGCGAGTTGCAGCGGTGTCTCGACGCCTTCGGCGACGACCAGCAGGCCGAGCGAGTGCCCCAGTTTCACCACTGCCTCGACGATGGTGGTGTCCTCGGGGTCGATGCCGAGGCCACTGACGAACGAGCGGTCGACCTTGATCGCCTCGACGGGGAACCGCTTCAAGTACGTCAGCGACGAGTACCCGGTGCCGAAGTCGTCGACCGCGAGGTGCAGCCCGAGGTTGCGAAGTTCGCGCAGGGCGACCGTCGCCATCTTGACATCGCTCATGAGCGCCGACTCCGTGATCTCGAGCCAGAGGGCGTCGGCGGTGAGACCGCTCTCGGCCAATGCCTCGGACACCATGCCGTGGAACGCGGTGCTCATCAACTGACGACCGCTGACGTTGACGGAGACCGTCAGATTGGCGAATCGTTCGAGCCGGACCCGCCACTGGCCGAGCTGCGCGAGCGACGAGCGCAAGACCGCAGCGCCGACCTCACCGATGAGACCGGTTTCTTCGGCCATCGGCAGGAACTGGTCAGGTCCCAGCAACCCGCGATCGGGGTGCCGCCAGCGGGCGAGCACCTCGAAGCCGATGAGATGGCCAGTGTCGAGTTGGACGATGGGTTGGTAGTAGGGGACGATCTCCCTGCGTTCCAGGCCCCTGCGCAGCTCGTTGGTCGTCCGGAGCGTGAGAACGGTGGCGTCGTGGGTCCCGGGTGAGAAGACCTCGACGCAATCGCGGCCGCGTGCCTTGGCCCGGTACATCGCCGCGTCCGCGTCGCGCAACAGCTCGGTCGTCGTCACACCGAGTCGATCGGCCACGGCGATGCCGATGCTCGCGGTGACGAACAGCTCGGCGCCGTCGACGACCAGCGGCTGGGCGATCTCCACTCGCAGCCGTTCGGCGATCTCGACCGGCGACACGGTCGCACCGATGTCGCGCAGCATCACGATGAACTCGTCACCGCCGAACCGGCTCAGCATGTCGCGGTCACGCACGACCGCGCGCAGACGTTCGCTCATGCCGCGCAGCAACTCGTCGCCGACGCCGTGCCCGAGGCTGTCGTTGATCACCTTGAAGTTGTCGAGGTCGATGAACATGACGGCCACCGCGCCCGGCTCGCTCGTCTCGAGGAACCGGGCGAGCTGATCCAGGAAGCGGAACCGGTTGGGCAGGCGGGTGAGCTCGTCGTGCGTCGCCGCCCATTCGAGCCGTTCGGCGCTGTGACGTTGCTCGGTGATGTCTTCGATGTGCGTGATCGCCAGGCTCTGGCCGTCACCGTCGTCCATCACCGACACCCACGCCCTCGCCCACATCACGCTCTGGTCCTTGCGGAGGTAGCGCTGCTCCATGTGGTACGAGTCGGCGACCCCCGTCTGCGATTCGTCGCGCTTCCAATCGTCCGGGTGGGTGATCGACTGCATCGAACGACCGACGAGTTGCCCCCGCGTGTAGCCGAGCATCGTCGCGAGTGACTCGTTGACGTCGATCAACATCCCGCTGTCGGCGTTCGACAACGCCATCCCGGTCGGCGCGCCGTGGAACGCCGTGCGGAAGCGTTCCTGGGCGAGGTCGAGGTCGTGCGCCTCGCGCAAACGACTCGTGATGTCGCGCAATGTCACGACGACGCGTTCGGGATCGCGCATCGGAACGTGGACGTCGGCCTCGAGCAGGATCTCCTGGCCGTCAGGACGATCGAACGGGAACACCGGGCTGTGCACGACCTGCCCGCTGCGCAGCTTCGTCCACACGTCGAGCAGCATCGGTCGGTCGGCGGGTCGCACGAGCGATGCGAACGTCTTGTTGAGCACGTCGGCATGGGTTCGCCCGGTGATGTCGAGCACCAGCCGGTTGGCTTCGACGACGCGGCCCTGTCCGTCGAGGACGACGACCGAATCGGGCAGGTCGTCGAGGAGGGCGCGCAGCTCCGCCTCGGTGTGCCGCAGGTTCGTGATGTTGTCGCGCAGACGGTCCGAGAGGGTCGTCGAGTGGTACCACGTTGCCAACTGCTCGACGAGGATCATCGACCCGGCGAAGGCGCCAATGACGACGGTGACCGTCGTGGCCGACGTGTCGCGGATGAGGTATCGCCACGCCGCGAACCACACCGCCACCATCACTGGGAGGTGCACGACCAGCACACGCGACAGGGTCGGCCGCGCGTACCTGACGACACCACCATTCGGAAGCCCGGCCGCCATTCCGACGACCGCGAACCCGAGGACCCAGGTCGGCCACGAGATCGCGAACGATGATGTGTTGGACGTTGCGCCGACGGACGCCGAGTACGCGGTGTCGGCGACTGTCAGCAGCACTGCGGCGGCGAACAACCCGATGCGCGCCGGCGAGCGCCCGATCAAGAGCAGCAGGCCGAGCATCGACGCGATCACGATGTCGGTGAGGGGATAGATCAGCATCGCGAGCTGCGCGGCCAACGAGAACCTCGCCGGGTCGCCGACGCCGGGTCGGATGATGACCTCCCACGCGACGAAGCTGAGTGCAACAGCCAGCACGAGCGCGTCCACCATGAACACGATGCGGGTCGAGCGTTCGAGCGGCCGTGTGTGCACCACGATCGCGGTGATCACCGCGGCCGGCCACACGAGGTACCCGACGTCCGAGAACGACGGCCACGTCGTCGAGCCGTTCAGCGTGATCTGACCGATCCACAGCAGCTGACCGAACGCCCATCCGAACGATCCGATGGCGATCAGCAGCCACTCGCGGCGGTGATCGGTTCGGTACCGACCGAGGTGCAACAGCCCGGCCCATGCAGGCACCAGCACGAGGGCGCTCCCGGACACGGCACCCCACGACTCGACATCGAACCCGTGCAACGACACTTCGATCAGCGTCGTCAGCACGATGAACGCCAATCCGACGAGACCGAACCTGATCGCGGTCGGGCGCGACGGCGTCATCAGCTGATCGAGTCGCCGACGTGGTTCGTCCACTTTTTCTTCCACGGTGCTCACTGCGCGCTGGTCACTCCTGCACCGATCGTATCAGCACGACGCGCGGTCACTCCGCCACTGATCGAGCCGGCGACGGATCTCCGCATCGCCGAGGATCCCTTCTTCCAAGCGAATCTCGAGCAGGTACGCGAGCGCCTTGCCGACGAGCGGCCCGGGTCCTATTCCGAGATGCTCCATCACCTGTGTGCCGTCGAGCTCGGGCCGTATCGACGCCAGTTCTTCACGCTGGGCCAGCTCGTCGATGCGTTCTTCGAGCTCGTCCATGCGCTTGGCGAGCACTGCTGCCTTGCGCTCGTTGCGCGTGGTGCAGTCGCACCGCGTCAGCACGTTCAGCTCGGCGAGGAGCGGACCCGCGTCGCGGACGTACCGCCGCACGGCCGAATCGGTCCAACCCATCTGGTAGGTGTGGAACCGAAGATGGAGGGCAACGAGCTCGGTGATCGCATCGACGTCGTCGTTGGAGTAGCGCAACGCCATCAGTCGCTTGCGCGTCATCCGCGCGCCGACCGCGTCGTGATGATGGAACGTGACGCCTTTGCCCTTCTGGTAGCCGCGGGTCTGCGGCTTGCCGACGTCGTGGAACAACGCGGCGAGTCGGGTGATGCGGAAGTCGAAGTCGCGGGCTGCGTCGGGCCGGACGTTCTCGACGACGGCGAGGGTGTGTGTCAACACGTCCTTGTGGCGGTGGATCGGATCCTGCTCGAGCCGCATCGACGGGAGCTCCGGCAAGAACTCGTCGGCGAGACCCGTGTCGATGACGAACCACAAGCCAGCGCTCGGATGCGTCACGGTGATCAGCTTGTCGAGCTCGTCGCGGATTCGCTCGGCGGACACGATCTGCAGACGGCCGTGCATCGCGGCGACAGCTGCAACGAGCTCGTCGACCGGCTGCAGCTGATAGCGGGCGATGAACCGCGCTGCGCGCAGCATGCGCAACGGGTCGTCGCTGAACGAGACCTCCGGCGACAGCGGCGTTCGCAACGTGCGCGTCGCGAGGTCCGCCGCTCCCCCGAAGGGATCGACGAGGCTCGGCGACGCGGATGTCAGTTCGAGCGCCATCGCGTTGATCGTGAAGTCGCGACGCGACAGGTCGGTGGCGATGTCGTCGGCGAACTCGACGTGGGGTTTACGTGAGTCGTCGTTGTACGCCTCGGCGCGGTGCGTCGTGATCTCGTACGTGCGGCCGTCCTTGCTTGCGCCGATGGTTCCGAATCGCTCGCCCTGGGTCCACACCGCGTCGGCCCAACCCGCCAGACACTCCTTGATCTCCGCGGGACGCGCCGTTGTCGTGGCGTCGAAGTCGTAGTCGTCGCGATCGTCGCCGATCAGGAGGTCGCGTACGGTGCCGCCGACGAGATACAGCCGGTGACCGCGGGCGGCAAACCGCTCTGAGAGTGGGGAGAGCTCGTCGAGGACCGGACGGAATCGGTCCGGGATCACAACCAACCCTGCTGCTGCCAGTGACGCGCCACGGACGCCACGGCTTCCGATCCGGGTCCCGCCGACGTCGGGCCCTCGACATCGCCGGCTACGCGACTCGTCCCTCCGGACCCGTCGCGTGCGCCCGCGAGCTCGCGCATCACCTCGGCCGAGCAGTTGGTCAGCGCATCGAGGTCGTACCCGCCTTCGAGCATGACGAGACGGCGGCCTTTGGGAACCAGACCGAGCACACGTGCTGTCAGGGGGCCGTAGTCGCCGGCCGCGAGACCCATGTCGGTCAACGGATCGTCGCGATGTGCGTCGAACCCCGCGGACACGATGACCCAGGTGGCATCGAAACGCTGTGCGACGGGCGCGACGATCTCGTCGAACGCGCGGAGGTACACGTCGCCGGTCGTGCCTGCGGGAAGTGGCACGTTGAGTGTCGTGCCTGCGCCTTCGCCACTGCCTGTCTCGGTCACCGCGCCGGTCCCGGGATACAGCGGCCACTCGTGACAGCTGACGAACAGGACCCGAGGGTCCTCGTAGAACACGGCCTGCGTGCCGTTGCCATGGTGCGCGTCGTAGTCGAAGATCAACACGCGCTCGCCCTGATCGGCCAACGATGCCGCGACGACAGCGACGTTGGACAGCATGCAGAAACCCATCGAGACGGTGCCCGACGCGTGGTGCCCTGGCGGTCGCACGGCACAGAACGCGGCGTCACCGCGACCAGCGCGGAGCGCCGCGACCGCGGTCAATCCCGCGCCAGCGGCCAGCGTCGCGGCCTCGAAGCTCTTCGGACTCGCGTAGGTGTCGGGATCGATCCGTCCGCCTCCCCCAGCACAGATGGCCTCCATCCGCTCCAGGTACCAAGCCGGGTGGACGCGCTCGAGGTCCGAACGTTCGGCCGCGACCGGTTCGAGCGGCACGATCGCATCGCCGAGCTCCGCCTTTCGAACGCCGTCGAGGACGGCATCCAGCCGCTCCGGACGCTCCGGATGGCGCGGTCCGGCCAGATGTTCGAGGTAGGCCGAATGAGTGGCGAACAGCACAGTCACGCCGTTGGACGCTACCTCGCCACAGTCAGTTCGGAGCTACCGTTTGGCCTCGTGAAGCCAGCGATGCAGCCGTTGACGAGCGCGCCGCTGATGTTGCGCGCCGGCGGCGTGGTGGCCCGTGTCCGTCCATGGGCATTCGAGCCGAACGTCGCTCATCTGGTGCTCTACAACCACACGCGGCTACCCGCACCCGCGGAGATCATCGGCTGGATGAAGGAGCTCGCAGCGGCGGGGTTCGACACCGTCCGCACCGGCGCGCTCGGCGTGCAAGCGGGCGCGCGCTTCGAGCGACTCGGCTACCAGTCCATCCAGAGCCTGGTGCTCCTGGAACAGTCGCCGATCCAATCGTCACTGACGGCGACGAATGACGCCCGGACGATCACCTCGCGGCTCGCGCCGAACGAGGACCAGAAGGCGAGCGAGGTCGACGTCGCCGCGTTCGCTTCGGGCTGGGCGATCGATCGTGTCGGCGTCGGCGATGTCCGCTCCGCGACACCCCGACATCGCGCCCGAGTCATCCGATCGAACGGCGACATCGTGGCGTACGCGATCTCCGGTCGCGACGGCCGCAACGGTTACATCCAGCGCCTTGCCGTGCTGCCCGATCATCAGCACAGCGGTCACGGGGTCGCGCTGGTCGCCGACTCGTTGAGATGGATGACCCGGTGGCGCGTCAACCGAGCGCTCGTCAACACACACGTCGGCAACGACGCCGCGCTCGCGCTGTACCACCGGCTCGGT
>DASWRR010000033.1:0-1782 GCA_036403055.1 Ilumatobacteraceae bacterium
GTGTACGTGCCGGCACTGATGGGGCTCGGCACACCTCATTGGGACTACGGCGCCCGCGGCACGTTGCTCGGACTGACGCGCGGGTCTGGTCGACCGCAGGTCGTTCGCGCCGTGCTCGAGGGCATCGCTCAACGAGGCGCAGATCTGTACGAAGCCGCTGAAGCCGACTTCGGTACGTCGATCGGTGCCGTACGTGTCGACGGCGGGATGAGCGAGAGCCCGACGTTTGTCCAAGCGTTGGCGAGCGCGATCGGGCGACCGATCGAGGTCTCCCCGCAGACGGAGGCGACGACCATCGGCGCCGCGTATCTCGCCGGCCTCGCGGTTGGTGTCTGGGCATCGTTCGACGACATCGCCGCGGCGTGGAACCCGCGGACCGTCGTCGAACCGACCACGCGACTCGATCGCGAGCAGTGGGCTCGCGCGATCGAGCGATCGCGAACGTGGATACCTGACCTGTCGGCCCTCGACTTCTAGAATTGCTCCGCTCACCCTCGGCTTGGAAGGCTGCAGGCGAGCATCTCGAAAGGATTCCGCGTGGACAACGATGTGACGGAGCCGGCGTCGGCCGACAACGCCCTGCGCCGACGACTGCTTGGCATTGGATTGGGTGGCGCCGCCGTTTCGCTCCTGCCGTTCCTCGTCGGTCGCGCCAGCGCCACCACACCCAACAGCGGACCGACCGACAGCTCGCCCGCGTCCACCACGACAACCGCCCCGCCGACGCGTCCGACCGCGGACGACGTGACGCTGCTCGGCTTCGCCCAATCGGTCGAGCTCGCTGCCCGCGACCTCTACGACGTTGCGCTCGGCACCAAAGCGTTCGACGACAACACGCGCGCGGTCATCGCGGCCATCCGCGAGGCACACGACGCGTACGCAACGTCCTTGTCGGGCTTGCTCGGACGGCAGGCGCCGCAGAAGGCCGATGCCATGGGGCAGGATCTGGCATCGACGTTCAGTGGCGCCGAGGACACGATCCTCGCCTCCGCGGCCAACCTGGAGTCGACGGCCGTCGCGACGCACCTCGAGATCCTCGGGAAGTTGAAGGGCACGGACGGCGCCGGGCTCCTCGCATCAATTCTCATCGTCGAGGGACGTCACGGAACAGTGTTGAACTACCTCAACGGTGCGACGAGCCTGGATGACCTCCTCGTGGCAAACGAAGCCGACGCACTCGTGCCGGCGGAGGCATGAGCCCCGTGGTCAGCCGAGCGTCCAACTCGAACGACGATCGCGCCGCAGTGATGAGCCGTCGCGGCGTGCTGCGAATCGGCGGCTTGAGTGTCGGCGCCGCCGCGCTGGCGGCCGCGTGCGGCGAACATGCCCGCGGCGAGATCGGTCGAGTCGGTGCCGTACCAACCACGGTCAAGTTGCCCGACGCCATCGTCACCAACGTCACGCTCTTGCGGACGGCGTCCTCTCTCGAATATTCGATCATCAACGTGTACAGCCAGATCGTCGGCAAGAGCGACCTGCTCGACCCGAAGTACGACGAGATGATCCAGCGGTTCATGGACGATCACACGGCGCAAGCGAAAGCGCTCGAGCAGTTGACGACCGCCGCCGGTGGAACTGCGTGGACGTGCAGCAACCCCAAGATCGATGACCTCATCATCAACCCGGTCATCACCCGAGTCACCAAGGGCACTGCGGCAACGGCGAACGCAGCCGCCATCAAGTCGAGTGACGACCCGCGACGCGACATGCTCAACTTCGCGCATGCGCTCGAGACGCTCGCCGGCGAGAGCTACCAGTCGTTCGTGCCATTGCTGTCCGAGC
>DASWRR010000034.1:0-1949 GCA_036403055.1 Ilumatobacteraceae bacterium
GAGGATGTTGGCGGCGAACGCGATGATGACGGTCCGCGCACTGTCCGCCGGTGGAGGCGAGGTAGCCGCATTGTCAGCCACATGCCTACGGTACGACGTTGCGATGGCGCTCTGCTCTAGCTTGTCGCCGTGGCGAGCATCGATCGGCTTCCCATGTCGGCCGCCGACGATGCCGAGATCGTCGAGGCGTTGACCACTCTCGTCAACGAAGCGTACGAACGGGCCGAGCGGGGGCTGTGGAAGCCAGGTGTTGCTCGCACGACTTTTGAAGAAACGGCGTCGGTGATTTCGCTGGGCGAGCTCGCCGTTGTGTCCTCAGACGGTCAGCTGGCCGGGACGGTACGCACTCGGCTTCTCGATGTCGAAACCGGTTGGTTCGGCGCCCTCGCGATCGGCGAGGGTTTCGCCGGTCGTGGCCTCGGCTCGCAGTTCGTCTCGTTCGTCGAATCGAGCGCTCGCGGCGCCGGCGCGCGCGTGATGCAACTGGAGGTGCTGGCACCCCACATCGCGCATCCGCATGTCGATTGGCTGACGCGGTGGTACGAGTCGCTCGGATATGTGGCTGTCGAGCGCCGCTCGCTGGCCGAAGTGGAGCCCTCAGCGGTGCCCTTCTTGGTCGCTCCGTGTGATGTCACGGTGATGCGCAAGCCACTCACGCCCACGTCGCGCATCTCGTGAATCGACAACGCAACACACAGCGGCCTGCGCAGTTACGGCGCAGCCGTCATTCGAGCCTGCTTGACTGAGTGGGTGCCGCAACCGGAGCAGCAGATCCGCCACCTGAGCCGGCAGCGCGACGGCCGCGGACCCCGCGAGCGCCTGCTGGCCGAATCGTTCGTGCTTTTCTACGATCGGGGGATCCGCAACCTCGGCATCGACCTGCTGATCGCCCGCGCCGACGTGGCGAAGGCGAGCTTCTACCATCACTTCCCGTCCAAGAGCGGATCTCATCGTCGCCTATCTCGACGAGCGGGAGGCGGCCTGGCTGGAGTGGCTGCGCACGATGGTCGACAAACGTGCGAGCTCTCCCGAGACCCGTTGGGCGACGCTGTTCGACGTCCTCGCCGATCCGCGGTGCTGTCGTCGTTCCTACGGTGGGCCGGCGAAGTCCTCGTCGGTCACGATATTTCGCCCACGGTGCTCGACGACGCAGTGACGGCGACGATCGGCGCCATGGAAGCCAACTTTCCCTACGCAACGGAGCTGCTTCGATCGAATCACACCGCTAGTGCCTCTCGCCGAATCAGGCTGGAGGCTGCGACGCGGCGGTCGACTTCCGGGTCACGATCGCGATGACGAAAGCGACAGCGCTGGCCGCGATCACGACGTACAGGCCTGCCGCGGGGCTGTCGGTTTCGCCGTCTGTTGATGCAGACAGCGCGTGCGCCGTGCCGATGGCCCACAGCGTCGTCACCAAGGCGAGCACGATCGTCCAGACGCGGACCTTGCGCGCATACCCGAGTGTGAGCAATACAGCGAGGGCGCAGACGATCGGGGCGAGGATCCAGCCGACTTGAACGAAGGGCCGGTAGAGGTCGGCTCCCGCCAAGCCTTGGTCGAACAGAGTGCTCAACCCGCCGCGATCGATCGACAGCGAAGTGGGGACGCCCGTTCCCTCGAAGTCACCGGTGCCCGTGACCCAGCTCATCGACAGCGAACCGACCAACGCCGCAATAGTGGCAATGCCCGCGACGATCGTTGGCTTGGTGACGTTCAGCGAACTGAACGCCGCGCCGACAGACGCAGTGGGAGCGGTTTGAGGGGCGGTCATCGCGGGCGGTGCCGCGGGCGGTGCCGGCGGCGGTGCCAGCGGCGGTGGACTGCTGGCGACGACAGGCTCGTTCACGACCATCTGCACTGGGTCGAGCGTCTGCACGCCGGCCTGAGTTGTGACGTGATCGGTCCACTTGACGCCGTCGAAGTAGCGCAGGTGATTGCGTCCGGTCGGA
>DASWRR010000035.1:0-5355 GCA_036403055.1 Ilumatobacteraceae bacterium
ATCTCGATCTGATCGTGCACCTCGACAAGCTCGGCTACGACGAAGCGTGGATCGGCGAGCATCACTCCGCCGGAACCGAGATCATTGCCTGCCCCGAGATCTTCATCGCGACCGCTGCGGAACGCACTCGCCACATCAAGCTCGGCACTGGCGTGACGAGCGTGGCGTACCACAACCCCTACATGGTTGCGGAACGCGCCGTGCTCCTCGACCACCTCACTCGCGGCCGGTTCATGCTCGGCCTCGGGCCAGGTTCACTCCCGACCGACGCGATCATGCTCGGTCTCGATCCGACCGAAACGCGTCCGCTGCTCGAAGAGGGCTTGGACGTGATCATGAAGCTGTTGCGCACCGACGACCCGGTCACGAGCCAGACGACGGCATGGAACCTCGTCGATGCCCGCCTCCATCTGCGTCCGTACTCCGATCCGCTGTTCGATGTTGCCGTACCGGCAGTCGCGTCACCATCGGGTCCGCGCCTCGCGGGCCGTTACGGCATCGGCCTGCTGTCGATCGGCGCCACGCAATCAGAAGGCTTCGATCTGCTCGGCCTGCACTGGGACGTGATGGAGGAGCGCGCCGCCAAGTTCCAGACGGTCGCGGATCGCGACCAGTGGCGCCTGGTCGGAATGATGCACATCGCCGAGACGAAGGAACAGGCCTACAAGAACGTCGAGTTCGGGATCGAGCACTGGTTCAACTACTTCCAGAAGGTTGCGGCCTTCCCACAGATGGCGGTCGGCGGCGACAACGTTCGCGAGATGATCGACTTCGTCAACGAGAGCGGCCTCGGCTCGATCGGCACCGCCGACATGGCATGCGAGCAGATCGAACGGCTCACCAAGCAGTCGGGCGGGTTCGGTAGTTATCTGCAACTGGCTCACGAGTGGGCCAACCCCGTCGCCACACATCGCAGCTACGAGCTCATCGCCCAACGGGTGATGCCCGAGTTCCAGGGTCAGGCGTACAGCACCTTGAATGCGAAGGCCCGTGCAGTCGAGACGCGCCCGGAGCTCGCCGACCGCAACATGAAGGCGGTCGAGGAGATGGTTGCCCGTCACCAGGCCGAGCTCGCCGCCGGCTGACCCGGCCGTTCGGGTTCGCCACCGATGACGGTCGTCACGCAGGACGCCGCGCAGGAGGGCCTCGCCCTTCGTTCAGCGCGCGGGCGCGTTGCCCTTGTCGCAACCGTGGCCGCGAGCGCGATGGCGAGTCTCGACGCGACGGTTGTCAACGTCGCGCTGCCGCACATCGGCAAGGACTTCGGCGCCTCGATCAGTGCGTTGCAGTGGGTGCTCACCGGCTACCTGGTCGCGCTGGCGTCGTTGATCCTTCTCGGCGGCGCGCTCGGCGATCGCTTCGGACGTCGCAAGGTGTTCATCATCGGAACGGTGTGGTTTGCAGCCGCTTCGTTGTTGTGCGGGGCAGCACCGAACATCGAGATCTTGGTCGCGGCACGCGTGCTCCAAGGAGTCGGCGGTGCGCTGCTGACGCCGGGAAGTCTGGCGATCCTGCAGGCGAGCTTTCGAGAGTCCGATCGGGCCGCCGCCGTCGGCGCGTGGTCGGGACTCGGTGGCGTCGCGGGAGCGATCGGGCCCTTCGTCGGTGGCGGGCTGGTCGACGGTCCCGGGTGGCGGTGGGCGTTCCTCATCAACGTGCCGGTGGCCGCGATCGCGATCGTCTGCGCACGAGCGGCGATTCCCGAGACCCGCGATGCCCACGCCGGCCGCAGCCTCGATCTTCCCGGCGCCGCGCTCGCTGTCGTCGGGCTGGCTGCGAGCACATGGACACTGACGGAGGCGGGCCCGCACGGTTGGACGAATGCCGGTGTCCTCGGCCCGGCTGTGGTCGCCATCATCGCGATTGCGGCGTTCGTGCGACGCATGATGACCACCAACGAGCCACTCGTTCCGCCGGCGCTGTTTCGCGATCGGACGTTCACGGTCGTGAACCTCCAAACAGTTTTGCTGTACGGCGCGCTCGGCGTGTCGTTCTTCCTCGTCTCGTACGAGCTACAGGTCGCGGCAGGGTGGTCGGCGTTGACCGCCGGAGTTGCGTTGCTGCCGGCGACCATGCTCATGCTCCTCCTGTCCGCGACCTCCGGATCGCTTGCCCAACGCATCGGTCCCCGACTGCAGCTCACCGTCGGGCCGTTGCTCGTCGCCGTCGGCCTGCTGTTGTTGGCGCGCATCGATGCAGACGCGTCATGGTCGAGTGACGTCCTGCCCGGCGCGGTCATCTTCGGCCTCGGGCTCGTCACATTCGTCGCACCACTGACGGCGACGGTGATGGCCGCTGCTGATCCCGACCACGTCAGCGTTGCGTCCGGCGTCAACAACGCGATCGCTCGAGCTGCCGGCCTCAGCGCGCTCGCAGTGATCCCGGTCGTGTCGGGTTTGACATCCGCGGTCGACGCCGGCGAGATCACCCACGCGTTCCGCGTCGGGCTCGTCGTCACCGCGTGCGTCGCGGCGGCCGCCGCACCGCTCGCGTTTCTCGGTCTCGGCGCTCACGTCACCGCGCCGTGCACCGCGCGCCACATCCACTGCAACCTCGACGGCGCGCCACTGCAACCCGATCGGGTCTGACCGACCCCTGCTACCAGGTCACATCGCGTTTACCACAACGCACCGACGGGTATAGAGCGTGTGAAACGAGGGTTCATGTCGGGTGTCAAGGAGTTCTGGCACCGCCGACCTTCGACGATCGACCATGCCGCCTTCGCGGCGGCGGTCTTCGGGTTGAGCCTGGTAGCAGTGCAGTGGGGACCACGGCGCCTCGACACTGCAGTGTGGTGGCCCGCGGCAGGGTTGTCGGTCGCGGTCGTCGCCCGTTTCTGGGATCGCCGGGCGACGTTGATCGTGATCGTCGCTGTGTCGTCGGGACTCGCCAATCTCGTCGGCGGACGGTCGCTCGCGCTGTCGGTGTGCTTCGGCTTGTCCAACGCATTGGAAGCGATCGTCGGCGGCTGGATCCTGACACGGCCAACTGCTCGGCCCGAGCTGAAGGTGCTCGACGATCTGTGGCGTTTGTTGGCTGCAGCAGCGGCAGGTGCGGTCGTCATCGCCACGGGCGCTGCGACTGCAGTCGTCGTGTTCGACCAAGGAGCCTTCACATCCGTGTGGCGGCTCGTCGCGTGCACCCACGCTGCCGCGGTGCTCGTCGTCGTGCCGCTGACGATGGTCGTCAACTCAGGCGCGGCTGTCAACGCCGCCGAGCGACTCGCGCAATCATCGATACTGCTCGCGACGTTGGTCGTGGTCTTCCGCACGAGCGGTTCGATGCCGCTCGCATTCGTGGTCTTCCCTGCGGCGGTGTGGGGCGCAGTGCGCTTCAGCGTTCGCACGGTGTCATTCGAGCTCGTCGTGGTCGCGGTCGTCACCGTCGTGTTCACGTCGCAAGGGCATGGCCCATTCGCGGCGTCGGCACACGGCGGCAGTGCAACGACATCCGGTGCCTTGACGCAAGCGTTCCTGATCTCTGCGGTGCTCGTGCTGTTGCCGCTGGCGATCGTCGCCGCGCAGCACACTGCCGCGCTGGTCGAGCTCTCCGCACGCGAGGTCATGTTCCGGCAAGGCTTCAACCAATCCCTCTTGGGGATGATGTTGCTCAGGCGGTCTGGTGGTTCGCACCGGGTCGTCGAGTTCAACGACCGGAGTCCGGCGATGCTCGGCATGACGACAGAGCAACTGGTCGACGCAGAATGGCTCGACGTGATCGGGGACGGCATCGTCGGTGAACCACCCGAGCTCGGCAAACCGTGGCACGGCGAAGTCAAGCTCGCGATCGGCGACATGACGCGCTGGCTCGACGTCGCGGTCTCGCCGATGCGATCTGCTGCGGACACCGAGATGTTGACGGTGCAGCTGGTCGATGTGACACACCGACACATCGCGGAGGAGATCCTGTCGCTGCGTGCGTCGTCGGACAGCCTGACCGGCCTCTTCAACCGTGCCCACTTCCTCGAGTGCCTGACCGAACGTTTGGACGCGTCGGCCGACAGCACTCAGCTCCTTGCGTTGCTGTTCGTCGACCTCGACGACTTCAAGGACATCAATGACTCGGCCGGTCACGCGATCGGTGACGACGTGTTGATCGAGGTTGCTCGGCGGATGTCGACGATGACGCGTCCGGGCGATCTGCTGGCACGATTCGGCGGCGACGAGTTCGTCCTGATCTGCGACGCGCTCGCCAGCGCTGAACAAGCTGAGGCCATCGCAGCGCGTCTCATCGAAGCCGTCGGTGACTCCGTCGACATCGACGGCATCAGCTATCCCGTCGGGCTGAGCATCGGCATCGCGCTCAGCGCCGCGAACATCAGCATCGGCGACATGATGAGCAACGCCGACACCGCGATGTACGCGTCGAAGGCCGCCGGCAAGAGCCGAACCACGTTGTTCTCCGAAGTGCACCGCGCCCACGCGAGACGAACGGTCAAGCTCCGCCCGCAGCTTCGTCGTGCGCTCGAGTCGAAAGAGTTCGTGCTCTACGTCCAACCGATCGTCGACATGGTGAACGGCAACTACATCGGTGGAGAGGCGCTCGTTCGCTGGCAGCACCCGACCGAAGGTCTGCTCATGCCCGACAAGTGGCTCGACGTCGCCGAGTCGACGGGCCTCATGCCCGCTCTCGGCGAATGGGTGCTGAACACTGCCTGCCACATCGCAGCGGAGTTCCCGGACGGCCTCGGCGCGACGACGCAAGCGCGCATTCACGTCAACGTCTCGGCGCGTCAACTCGACGACGGCCACTTCGGTGAGGTCGTCGCACGCGCCTTGCGCAACGCCCATCTCGCGCCCGATCGACTGGCGATCGAGTTCACCGAGACCCACCTTGCACGAATTCCTCCTGAGTTGCTCGGAGAGCTGCGTGTGTTGAGCGCAACGGGAGTTCTCCTTGCAGCCGATGACTTCGGCACCGGTTACAGCCCGCTCACCAAGATCACCGAGCTGCCGCTCGACATGGTGAAGATCGACAAGCAGTTCGTCGCCAAGATGCTCGACGACCGACGGAGCATGGCGATCGTGCACGCGCTCGTCGGGCTCGGTACGGCGCTGTCGCTCGACGTCATTGCCGAAGGCGTCGAGACCGTCGCACAAGCCGAAGCGCTGATCGCTGCTGGATGCCGGCTCGGCCAGGGGTTCCTGTGGAGCCACGCGGTGCCGCCTGCCCATTTCCTGCGCAAGCTCGTCAAGCATTCACCGAGGCGGGCAGCAATTTTGTCGTCGTAACAGCCACCGATGTCTCGACGATGCGCGGTCGCGCCGACCACGCTCGGTACCATTGGCCGCAAGTGAACGACCGACACCCGCTTCGCCGACGCCGAGAAGACGACGTCACCATCGACGAGGACAT
>DASWRR010000036.1:0-2316 GCA_036403055.1 Ilumatobacteraceae bacterium
GGTCGACGGGTCCCTCGCGCTGCGGATCGCCGGAGTCGGTCTCGCCGTGTTCGTGCTCGTCTTCGGGATGCTCGGGATCCGCGATCCCGTGCCGGTTCGTCGCGCCCGCCGCGTCCTGCCGACGGATGTCGGCGGCGCCGCCGCGTTGGCGGTCTTGCTCGTCCTGATCGGCCGTGGCTCGGTGTCGACAGGATCGTTGAACCAGAAGGTCGACCCGACGCTTGTGGCTGTGCCGATCCTCGCGGCAATCGTGCTTGCGTCAGTCGTCGTCCGCCTCGTGCCGATCGTGCTCCGTGCCGCGTCGTCGGTGAGTCCTCGCCGCTGGCCTCTCGTGAAGTTGACGCTGGCGGAAGCGACCGCGCAGCCGCTTCGCGCGATCGCCACCGCTTCGTTGATCGCCGTCACTGTGATGTTCGCGTTCCTCACGTTCGGGTACGCGTCGACGCTGCGACTCGGGTCGAAGGATCAGGCCGCGTTCGCTGTCCCGTACGACTTCCGCGTGAAGATCAGCTCGTCGTTGATCAGACCACAGGCAGTGATGCCGACGACGGATTGGGCTGCGCTCGTGCCCGGGACGACTGCAACCGACGTCGTGCGCCGCGGCGTGTCGGTCCGTCAATCGGCGACGAGCTCGCAGACCGCAGAACTGCTCGGCATCGAGCCGACGACGCTCGGCAACCTGCACGGCTGGCGATCGAACTTCGGGCCGAGCCCGCGTGTGTTGGCGAAGTCGGTGGACGTGCCCACGCCGAAGGTGTTCGAGACGCCGATCCCTCCGAGCGCGACGACGCTCGAGTTCGACGGCACGGGCTTCGAGGGACTGCACATCTCCGCCGTGATCAATCGTGTCGACGGCACGTGGCACGAGCTCACCCTCGACAAGGAGCTCGACAACGGTGTTCGCACGACGCTCACCCCCGGAGATGCGGGAGGAAACCTCGTCGGGTTCCGGGTCGCCCAGCCCGGCGACGTCTCGGCCAAGATCGAGCATCACGTCGGCGAGGGCACGACCTCGGAGGACGCCCGACCGATCGACGTCGTGCTGCAACGAATCGAGACGACTTCGGCCGATGGTGCTGCCAGCGCGCTGACGCTGCCGGTCGAGCAGCTCCATGCGCCGGACGCGACGGTCGAACCGCAGGCCGGCTCAACGGTGCACGTGGCCGGTTCGATCCTCGGCGCGTCGATCTTGGTGACGCCGCGCGGACCCGGGCAAACGGAGCCGATCAACGCGATCGTCGACCCGGTGACGGCGCGGAGTGCAGTGAACGGTGTCATCGAGGTCGAGACGAGCAACGGCTCGATCCGTCTGCGACCGAGTGCCGTGGTGAACCGCTTTCCCGGCGTCGGAACGCGATTTCTGATCGCTGATGTCGCCGCCTTGCAACCCGCCCTGGATCTGCTGCAGCCAGGCGCCGGAACGCCCAACGAACTGTGGCTCGCCGCCGACTCGGCGGCAGCCGAGCGCTCGCTCGCCGCACGGCTCGACGAACCGAGCTTTGGCGTGGTCGATGTCGATGCCAGGGTGTCGCGACAGACAGCGCTGGCAACCGACCCGCTCGCAACCGTCACGTTGTTGATCCTGACGTCGTCCGCGCTCGTCGCGATGGTGCTCGGTGCCTGTGCGGTTCTCTTCGGTGCCGCGGCGGACGCGAGCGATGACCGGCCACTGCTGCAGATGCTTGCGTTGGAACGTGTTCGCAGCCGCAAGCTGGTCGCGATGGTCGCCGGCAAGTCGATGGCAGCGGTGCTGCTCGCGATCCCGCTCGGTGTGCTCGGCGGGCGTTGGCTCCTCGCGGTCGCGACGCGGCTCGTCGCCGTGTCGGCGACGTCGCTGAGCCCGAATCCACCACTGCGTCTCGACGTCCCCTGGGTCGTGCTCACGCTGCTGTCGCTCGTGCTGCTGGCAGCTGTCGGGCTCGGTGCTCTCGCAGGGGCGATGGCAGCACGAAACGTCCCTGACGACGATCTGCTGCGGGGGACCGCGTGACCGCGATCGTGCCGGTGGGCGGCGCGGTCATCGACGTCGAGGACGCGTTCGTCCTTCACCGCGGGCGCACGCACGACGTCGCCGCGCTCCGCGGACTGACCTTGCGCGTCGAACCCGGCGAGCGGATCGTCGTACGCGGGCCGAGCGGTTCGGGCAAGTCCACGTTGGTCGCGGCTGTCACCGGTCAAGTGATCGCGAACGCTGGTCGGGTGCTGCTGTTCGGTCACGATCTCGGGCAACTCGATCACACCGCGTCTGTACGGCTGCGCGCGGCACACGTCGGTGTCGTCAGCCAACGGTCAGGTCTCGATCTCCTCGACGATCTC
>DASWRR010000037.1:0-4422 GCA_036403055.1 Ilumatobacteraceae bacterium
CGTTGCCGTCGTTCCAGCACGGAACGCCACCGGTCTTCGTGCACGGAAGCGCGTCGTCGGTGACGATGCCGCCGAGCAGCTTGCCCGTCGCGACCGGAACGCTGATCCCGCCCGGGCCGACGTTCTGCATGTCGTACTCACGGAGGAAGATCTGGTGCGAGGAGTGCGAGGTGTAGGTCTGGCTCTGGTCGACCCACGGCGTGTCGGTGTTGTTCGCATCGGTCACGTCGTCCGCGGTGCCCAGCACTCCATCCGGACCCGGCTGGTTCTGCGCACGGGTGAGTGCCATGAACCGAAGCTCCGGCTTCAAGTCGTCGGCGTTGCCGAGGATGTGGTCCGGGCCGGCGATCAAGGGGTCGTCGGCGCGCAACGGCACGATGACAGTGCCGCCGCTCTTGACGGTCTGGTCGACGCCGTGGTCGAAGAACTGACCGAAGAACGTGAACAGGCTGTTGTACGGCGGCGAGAGGCCGACGTCGGTGGTGACGTTCGGGATGAACAACGTCTGATGCGACGGTGTGCAGCCAGCGGGAACTCCGACCACCGGCGGCGACACCGTGTTGTCAGGATCGGTGGTGCACGGCTGGATGCCCGTGTTGCCCTGTGTCCGGACCGGGAAACCCGCAGCCGCGACTGCGGCGGGGTTCGTCGAGGTCTGGTCGACGATGAGGTTGCTGATCAAGCGGGGCTGCGTGTCGATCACCGTGTTACCGGTTGTCTTCTGCGCGTAGCTCGTGCCAGCCTCAGCGGGGCGGAAGTCCGGCGACGTCAGACGTGGGAACGGCACGTCTGCTTGGGCCGACTGGTACTTGGTGACGACTGCGCCGGTTTGTGCGTTGTGGACCGTTGTACCGTCTGGGTTCAACAGGGCCGAGGGCACGAGGTTGTTGCAGCCACCGTCGACGGTGCGAAGACCGTACGAGGTGAGGTAGTCGGGGATCTGGTTCGCGGCTGGCCCGATCAGCGAACTGCAGTACTCGGGGTCACCCGCCGGATCCGGGTTCGACGGCAGTGGCGTCGTCCCAGTGTGCTCGATGGCCTGTGAATGGCGCTCGGCGATCTTGATCTGCTTCAAGATGAAGGAGATGTCGCCTGCAGTCACGGTGAAGCCGTTACCGACCGGAGCCGGATTGACCAGAGCATTCGCTCCGGCACCGGTGACAAGACCGGTACCCATCAGTCCGAGAAGCGCGGCAATGGCGCCGCCAACTCGGAGGTTGCGGCTCACGTGCCAACGGGAAGACGGTCGATCGGACGTATACGTCCGCTGCAGCACCGCCTCCTTGCGTGCACGCAGACGCGCTGAACTAGCGTCGTTCCCAAACATGTTTCCGTCCCTCTGTCCGTCCCGTCCTGCGCCCGATGCCAGGAACCGGGCACCACAATCGTCGGAAACGTCTGAAAGTGAAAGGGGCCATTAGCCTCCCGTCGAACGTAGCTATCGGAGGCCGTGAGGTATTGGGCCAACGGCTTAAGCCGAGGCAAATAGTTCGACGTTGTGCAGTAATCGGAACCCGGTGGGCGACGCAACCAGTGGTATTCGTTGACAAAACCTCGGCATAACCTTCGCTCGTCGCTCGCACGGCCCCGTCGTGGCCCGAAACCCAATGTTTGCAAGGGCTGCGGCGCAATTGCGGAGTCGCGGCTCCGGAACGCGATGTCAGAGCTCGGTCAACGTGCCGTCGCTCGCCATCTCACGCAGCTTGTACTTCTGGATCTTTCCGGGACCCGTCATCGGGAAGACGTCGATCGCGAACCAGTGACGCGGCGTTTTGTGCGGTGCGAGGTGTTGACGCATGTATTCCATCAACTCGGCCTTGTCGATTCCCTCGCCGGGCGCCGGACGAACGAACGCGGCGACCTGCTCGCCCCACTTGTCGTCCGGCAATCCGACGACGGCGACCTCACCGATCGTCGGATGGGCGAACAGCACCTCTTCGAGCTCGCGTGGATAGATGTTCTCGCCGCCGCGAATGATCATGTCCTTGAGCCGGCCCTCGATGCGGCAATACCCGCGCTCGTCCATCGAGCAGAGGTCGCCGGTGTGCAACCATCCGGCGTCGTCGATCGCCGCAGCAGTCGCGTCGACGTTCTCGAAGTAACCGTTCATCACGTGATAGCCGCGCGTGTAGAACTCGCCGATCGCTCCGATGGGTTGTGTCGCGCCGGTCGCGGGGTCGACGACCTTCACTTCGATGTGCGGCATCGGCGCGCCGATCGTTCCGGCCATGTCGGACGTCGCGTCCGTGGGATAGGTGGCGGACGCGACGGGTGAGCACTCCGTCTGACCGAACAGGATCGTGAACGTCGCGCCGACTCGTTGCTTCACCGTCGTCACGAGCGACGCCGGCACGGTCGCGGCACCTGCGGACAGCGCCCTCAGGGACGAGAGGTCCGTCGTCGCGAAGTCGGGATGCTCGAGCAGTGCCACGAGCATGGTCGGCACCGTCGAGGTGGCCGCGCAGTGGTAGGTCTCGATCAGCTCGAGCACCAGTGCAGGATCGAACGACTCGACGAGGACTTGCGTCGCTCGCTTCGAGATCGCGCCGAGGACGCACATCGCGCAACCGCCGGTGTGGAACAGCGGCATCATCGTGATCGACACGGCGCCATCGTCGACGCCCATGCGATCAAGCGTGTGCGCCGCGTTGTTGACGAGCCCGCGGTGATGCAGCACCGCGCCCTTCGGAACCCCCGTCGTGCCCGACGTGTACTGAATCATCACCGCGTCGCCTGGATCGACATGTGGAAGCGTCGCGAGCGCGGCTCGATCTTCGTCTGCGCCGCCGACGAACGCATCCCATTTGCCGAAGTGGATGACCTCGCGCAGCTCCGGGCAGCTCGGTTGGATCCGCTCGATCGTCGCGAGCATCGCGTTGCCCTTGAACTCCGTGGCGACCGCGACACCCGCCGCCTTCGACTGACGTAGGACGTACTCGACCTCGTGCTCGCGGAACGCCGGGTTGACGGTGACGACGACAAGGCCGGCGAGTGCGGCGCCGAACTCCATCATCAACCACTCCGGGATGTTCGGCGCCCAGATCGCCACGCGTTCACCGCGGTCGAACCGCGCCATCAGCGCACGCGCGGTGCGCACTGACTCGGCGTACAGCTGCGCATACGTCCACTGCCGCCGTGCGGATCGGTCGGCGACTCCTGCGATCAACGCCACACGTTCGGGTGTCGTCTCGGCGGCCCACGCGAGGAGACCGCCCAACGTCATGTCTCGAAGCGGGGGATCGAGAGGTCCGACTGCGTGCGACACCGTCAACGCCACTGCTCATCTCCGATCGTCTGCCCGATTGCACGGCAAATCTCGACACCGAATCGACGGGACGGTAACACGCGTCATGTTGCGCGTAAGGTGCGAGCCGATGAGAATCGGAATCGTCGGAGCAGGCGGAATGGGATCGTTCCACGCCCGGACACTGGCCGCGTTGCCGGGTGTCGAGATCGTCGCGATCGCCGACGTTCGTCTCGAGGCGGCCGAGTCGTTGAGCAAGGAAGTGGGTGGGGCTGCGACGACCGATGGACTGGCTGTCGCGTCCATGAGCGACCTCGACGGTCTCGTCGTTGCATCACCCGAGGACAGCCACGAGTCACTGGTCCTCGCCGCGTTCGAGCAAGGTACGCGCGTGCTGTGCGAGAAGCCACTCGCAGTCGGCGTCGACGCGTGCCAACGCATCGTCGATGCCGAAGTCGCGCTCGGCCGCCGACTGCTGCAACTCGGTCTGATGCGCGTCTACGACCCGGCCCACGTGCAGCTCGCGGTGGCCGTCGAGTCGCTCGGCGAGGTGCATCACATCCGCTGCGTCCATCGCAACGTCCACGAGGTTCGACGAACAGCGCAACTGATCCTCAACCAGTCCGTCGTGCACGACATCCATTCGATGCGATGGTTGATGGGCCGTGAGATCGAACGTGTGTCCACCATCGCGACGCCCAATGCCGATCAATCCGAACACGTGCTCGTGACTGCGGAGTTCAGCGGTGGGGGACATGGCACGATCGAGTTCAGCGAACATGGGTATGCGTACGAAGTGAACGTCGAGGTCGACGGCGCGCTCGGCGGTGCGGTGCTCGCACCGGTGATGCGACCGACCATTCGTCGCGACGGTGGCGCGGGCGTCGACATCGGCACCGACTGGTTCGGGCGGTTCGCCGATGCGTATCGAATCGAGGACGCGATCTGGCTCCGTTCGATCGCGGAGAACGGGAGTGCAGTCGGGCCCTCATCATGGGACGGTCTCGTTGCCGAGCGTGTCGTGCGATGCGCAATCGACGCGCTCGTGTTTCGGCAGCCGGTCGACGTACCGATCGTCGATGCTCCGGAGCTGTTCAGCTGACGCGGTGAAAGCACGATCGCATGCGCACGGCGATAGCGTTCCGTCGGCCCGCTGAATCTGGCGGGCCGTTTTCATG
>DASWRR010000038.1:0-3398 GCA_036403055.1 Ilumatobacteraceae bacterium
ATCGGAGTCCTCGGCGCTGCGCAACCCGTGCACCGTTCGACGACGCGCCCGCGATCGGCCGGCAAGATCATCCTGCTCTTCGACGTGTCGTTGTCCATGGCAGCCGACGATGTTCCACCGAGCCGGCTCGACGCGGCGAAGAAGGCGGGTGCCGACTTCGTCGACGCGGTCGATGCGGACATCGATGTCGGCCTGATCTCGTTCAGCGGGACGATCGGGACGGATGTCGAGCCGACGACGGACCGCAAGCAGCTCACGACAGCGATCGAAGCGCTCCAGCTCGGGCAAGGAACCGCGATCGGCGACGCGATCGCGGCCGGCGTACACGTGTTGCAGCGTGGCGTGGAACCAAGTGATCAATCGCCCGGAACGCTCGTCGTGCTGTCGGATGGTGAGACCACGCAAGGCCGACCGACTTCGGAGGGTGCTCAGGTCGCGGCGACCGCCAAGGTGCCCGTGTACACAATTGCGTTTGGTACCGACAACGGTGCGATCACGAATCCCGACACCGGACAGATCGATCCGGTGCCGGTCAAGCTCGATGAGCTGCAGGCCGCGGCCGACGCGACCGGCGGCAAGGCGTACGTCGCGCCATCGTCCGCTGAGCTCTCGAAGGCCTACGCCGACATCCGATCACACCTCCAGCAATCGACAGGACAAGCCGTCACGACGATCCACGAGCTGACGTGGCGGTACGTGCTGGCGGCCGTTGTGCTGCTGATCATCACTTGGGGTCTCGGCCTGTGGTGGCTCCGCGGTCCGCTGTGAGACGGCGGATCGACCGTGTCAGAGCGTGTCGGCGACGGACGCTGCGGCAGTCGTGATCCGCTGCGCCCGAGCATCGGCGGCAAGGTTGGCCGCCATCTTGTTCATCACGTAGCCAACCGCAAGATCGCGCTCCGGTTGGGCGAACGCGTTCGAGCCGCCCGCACCCGAGTGACCGAAGCTGCCGGGCCCAGAGTACGGCGTGAACACTCCATGGGTCATGAAACCCATCCCGAACGTCGTCGGCATGATCAAGCACAGATCGGGCTCACCGTTCGGGGTGATCGTCGCCCGAGCCCGGTCGCGCACCGGCTCGTCCAGCAACCGCACGCCATCGATCGGCCCCATGGTGGCGGCATAGATCTTGGCGAGGCCCGCGGCGGTGCCGATGCCGTTGGCCGCCGGAACCTCGGCGGCGTGCACGTCGCGCCGGTTGAACACATCGTCGTCGGCTCGGAACACACCATTCAGCGACAGGGCACGACCGCCGCGTGTCGCCGGCCCGAGAAACATCTCGAGCATTGCCTTGATCGTCGGGTCCGCGTTGTCCTCGTTCAGCGGCCTTCCGACGATCGGCGACACGCGCGACTCGTGCTCTTCCGGCAGACCGATGTACATCTCCGCCCCCAACGGACCGGCGATCTCATCGGCGAGGAACTGACCCGGCGAGCGACCGTCTGTCCGACGGATCAGTTCGCCGGCGAGGTACCCGAACGTCACCGCGTGATAGCCGTGGCCCGAGCCGATCGGCCAATCCGGTTTGGTGTCGGCCAGCATCGCCGTGATCGTCTTCCAGTCCAGCGCGTCGGCCAGCGTCACCGGAGCGTCTGGGACGATCAGCCCACATTGATGACTCAGCAGCTGGGCGACGGTCGCCTCGCCCTTCCCATGTGCCGCGAACTCCGGCCAGTACGTGGCGACCTTCTCGTCGTAGTCGAGCAAGCCGCGCTGCACGCATATCGCGACCGCGATCGCGACGATTCCTTTCGTGCTGCTGAACATCAGTTGCAGCGTCGAGTCGTCGTAGGGCAGCTCGCCACCGAGGTCGAACGATCCACCCCAGATGTCGACGACCTTCGCCCCGCGGTGATACACCGCGGCGGACGCGCCGACCTCCTCACCGAGCTCGAAGTTCTTCTCGAACGCCGCCTTCACCGGCTCCCAGCCGGGTGCGACGAAGCCGTTGGCATCGATGTGCGTCATGCCGCCTGACGGTACAGCGATTCAGGCGTCGTCGACGATCGAGCGCAACATCTCGAGTTGATGCACGGCGTCGGGCCCGACAGGGTTCACGGACAGCACCGTGACGCCGGCCTCCTTGAACGCGCCGACGCGCTCCTTGATGTAACTCGGTGGCCCGACGAGGTTGGAGAGCTCGAGCCACTCGGCGGGCACCCGCGCCGCAGCCTCGTCCTTCTTCCCGTCGAGATAGAGGTCCTGTATGTCGACCGCCTCCTGCTCGTAGCCATAGTCACGGCAGATGTCGTTGTAGAAGTTCTTGCCGCGGGCGCCCATGCCGCCGACGTACAGGGCGGTCATCGGTCGGGCAAGGTCCAGGATCGCGGACTGGCGTTCACCGACGAGGTCCTTCCCGATCGCGAGCATTCCGCCGGCAGAGATCTCCAGTGGCGCTCGGGCCGGATCTCGCTTCGCCAGACCGGCCTTCAAATGATCGCCCCACACGAGTTGGAACTTCTCGGGTATGAACATGATCGGCAGCCAACCGTCGGCGATCTCCGCGGTAGCGGTCACGCTGAGACCTTTGAGGCTTGCCCACCAGATCGGGATGTCGGCCCGCACTGGGTGGTTGATGAGCTTCAACGGCTTGCCGAGACCTGTCCCTTCGCCTGGCGGGAGCGGCGCGTCGAACGTCTTGCCGTGGAAGTCGAACTTCTCCTCGCGCTTCCAGATGATGCGGCAGGCTTCGATGTACTCCTTGATGCGTTGCATCGGCTTGTCGTACTTGACGCCGTGGAAACCCTCGATCACCTGCGGCCCGCTTGCGCCGAGCCCGAGGATGAATCGGCCGTCGCTGACGTAGTCGCAGCCTGCTGCGGTCATCGCCGTCAGCGCAGCAGTGCGCGAGAACACGTTGATGATGCCGGTGCCGATCTCGACCTTGTCGGTCTTCGCCGCGAGGTAACCGATCTGGCTGATCGCGTCGAAGCTGTAAGCCTCCGCGACCCACACCTGATCGAGGCCGGCCTTCTCCAGCTCGACGACACGCTGCGCGGCCTCCTTGAAGCCACCTCCGTAGTTGATCATCATCGACAACTTCATGGCGTGGATCTCCCGTCGGATCGAAGGTGCGCGTTGTTGAGGTTGCCGGATCTGAATCCCTCGAGATCGAGGGTCACGTATGCGTAACCGGCTGCCTTCACGGCGTCGACGACGTCGAGCCGGCGGTCCACGACATCGAGGAGGCGATCGACGGGGACCTCGATGCGGGCGGTGTCGCCGTAGTGCCGAACGCGCAACTCTGCGAACCCGAGCCGCTTGAGCGCGGCTTCGGCGCGATCAACCTGGCTGAGCAACGCGACGGTGACTCCGGTGCCGTACGGAACTCGACTCGCTAGGCACGCGGCGGCCGGCTTGTCCCACGTGCGAAGGCCGAGCGCGCGCGACGCGGCGCG
>DASWRR010000039.1:0-2190 GCA_036403055.1 Ilumatobacteraceae bacterium
CGAGGTCCTGATCCCGTTCCTCGTCAGCAGACAGATCTTCACCGGGTCTGGCAAGGTGCTGCAGACTGCTCGCGGTCCGATGTACTCGATCGCACAGCGCGCCGAGCACATCTGGGAGGGCGTCAGCTCGGCAACGACACGCAGCCGTCCCATCATCAACACTCGCGACGAACCGCACGCCGATGCGGAGCGGTACCGCAGGCTCCATGTCATCGTCGGTGATTCGAACATGAGCGAGTACACGACGTTCGTCAAGGTCGGCTCGGCCGCCTGCATGTTGCGGATGCTCGAAGATCCCTCCGTCGTGCTGCGCGACATGACCCTGGAGAACCCCATCAGGGCGATCCGCGACATCAGCCACGACATGACATGTCGTCGCAAGGTCCGCCTGGCGAACGGCCGCGAGGTCAGTGCCCTCGACATCCAACGGGAGTACCTCGATCGCGCTCAGCGGTACGCCGACACGAAGGGCTTTCCACCGCTGGAACAAAAGGCCCTGGAGATGTGGGAGCACTGCATCAGCACGATCGAGAACGATCCGCTGAAGCTCGATCGCGAGGTCGACTGGGTCATCAAGTACCGGTTGCTCGACGCCTTCCGCACCCGCCACGACCTGCCGCTCGGGCACGCGAGAGTTCAGTTGCTCGATCTGCAGTACCACGACATCTCGCGCGAACGCAGTCCGTTCTACAAGCTGCAGGACCACGGGATGATCGAGCGGATGTGCGTCGACGCCGACATCGATGCGGCCGTCGACATCCCGCCGCAGACCACGAGGGCACGACTCCGTGGCGAGTTCATCAAACGAGCCAAGGAACGAAAGCGCGACTACACCGTCGACTGGGTCCACCTGAAGCTCAACGATCAGGCGCAGCGCACGGTGCTCTGCAAGGACCCCTTCAAGAGCCGCGACGAACGGGTCGAGAAGCTGATCGCATCGTTGTGACCTGCCCTAGAATTTTCCGACCAGGCCGCTAGCGTGGAATCAATGTCCAACGAAGACGGGGCGACCGTCGTAGACCCGGACCCCGGCTACTCGGTGGACGATGAGTACGACGAAGCAGCCGATCCCGACTCGCCTTCCCAGCGCGCGAACGAGAGCCGGCGGAAGCGTTCCGGGCTTGCCGAGTGGATCATCGTCGTTGTCGTCGCGATCAGTTCGGCACTGCTGGTGCGGGCCTACGTGCTGCAGCAGTTCGCCGTCGAGGGCACCTCGATGCTCAACACGCTGCACCCCAGCGACCGCGTCCTCGTCAACAAGCTCAGCTATCGCCTGCACGACCCTCGTCGCGGCGATGTCGTGGTGCTGAAGCGCATCGAGACCAACTCTCAAGAGCGCGATCTCATCAAGCGCGTCGTCGGGTTGCCCGGTGAGACGATCGCATACCAGGATTGTCAACTGTTCATCAACGGCAACCTGGTGAGAGAGCCGTACCTCGACCCGTTGATCGTGTCACCGAATCGGTGCGGCGCGGATCAGCCGGCGGTGAAGGTCCAACCGAATCACGTCTTCGTGATGGGCGACAATCGTGGCGGATCGCTGGACAGTCGCGACAGCACAGTCGGCCAGATCGACTACAGCAATCTCATCGGTCGGGCATTCGTCGTGATGTGGCCGTTCGCTGATTGGCAGTGGCTGTAACGCGCCTCGAGGGCCCGCATGCCCGGCGATGATTGGTGGACGCAGGCGGTCGATCAGTTCGGCCTCGACACCACGATGCACCCGGCGCGCGGACGCGAGACGGCACCCGTCGACGATCTGCTCGGGCTGGACGAGACGGTTCCGACGCCCGTGCCGAAACGGCGACGTCGCCGTCGGGCCGGACTCGATTGGCTGATCATTGCGGTTGCGTCGTTGGGGGCAGCCTTCCTGCTGCGAATGTTCGTGGTGCAGCAGTTCGCGGTCGACGGTGAGTCGATGCTCGGCACCCTCCACTCGGGTGATCGGGTCATCGTCAACAAGCTGAGCTACGAGTTTCACGACCCGCGGCGTGGCGACATCGTCGTGCTCAAGGACGTGAAGGCCAGCCTCGAGGTCCGCGACCTCATCAAGCGCGTCATCGGGTTGCCCGGAGAGACCATCGAATACCGGGACTGTGAACTGTTCATCAACGGTCGGCGGTTCACCGAGCCATACCTCGATCCGCAACTGGTGCAGGCCGATCACTGCGGCGAATCCCAGAGGCCGAC
>DASWRR010000040.1:0-3721 GCA_036403055.1 Ilumatobacteraceae bacterium
GACAGCTTGGAGACACGGGCGACGGAGCTCGTCGCCGCGACCGGAGTCGGAGTCGTCGAGGAGACCGAAGCGATTCCCGGCGCAGGCTCGGCGCCGGGAGCGACTATTCCCTCGATCGGCATCCGGGTCGCCGGTGACCATCTCGCCGTGTTGCGATCGTGCGATCCTCCGGTCATCGCACGGGCCCACGAGGGTTCGACGTTGCTCGACCTGCGCACGGTCGAGCCGGGCAGCGACGCTGCCGTGGCGGCTGCCTTGCGGCGATGCGTGTAGTCGCGACCGCCGGGCACGTCGACCACGGCAAGTCGTCGTTGGTCCACGCGCTCACAGGGACGAACCCGGACCGTCTCGAGGAGGAACGAACACGCGGGCTGACAATCGACATCGGTTTCGCCCACACCGCGCTGCCGAACGGTGCGGAGATCAGCTTCGTCGACGTGCCCGGCCACGTTCGTTTCATCGGGAACATGCTGGCGGGTGTCGGCGGCGTCGACGCGTGCATGTTCGTGGTTGCGGCCACGGAAGGTTGGAAACCGCAGAGCGAGGAACACCTTCGAATCCTGGAGATGATCGGTCTCGGGCACGGCATCGTGGCGCTGACGAAGGCCGACCTCGTCGACGACGAGTGGCGCCAGTTGCAGGAGCTCGAGGTCCGTGATCGGCTGGCCGGGTCGTTTCTGGAGAATGCGCCGATCGTGCCGGTCAGCGCGGCCAACGGTGCCGGCCTCGACGACCTGCGAGCTGCGCTGGAGTCGTTGGTCGACGAGACGCCGGCAGCCAACGATCGCGGGCGCCCGCGATTGTGGATCGACCGCGTCTTCGCCGCCCGCGGCAGCGGCACTGTCGTGACCGGCACGCTCACCGGAGGAGCGCTGCGAGTCGATCAACACGTCGACGCCGCTGGCCGCGCCGTTCGGATACGCGGGATCCAGTCGCACGGTGCTGATCACACGTCGATCGGTCCTGGCAACCGGGTGGCCCTGAACCTCGCGGGGATCGACCACAACGACCTCCGCCGCGGCGACTCGGTGATCGTCGCATCGCAGTGGCGCCCGACGTCTCGATTCGACGCTTCGTTGCAGGTCCTGCGCTCGTTGCAACATCAAGTGACACGGCGCGGTGCATACCTCGCGTACATCGGATCCGGCGAGTTCCCGGCACGTCTCCGCGTGCTCGGTCACGAATCGATCGGCCCGGGAGGCGAAGGCCTCGTGCGCGTGCATCTCGCCCATGCGATCGCGCTGACACCAGGCGACAGGTTCGTGCTTCGCGAGTCGGGCCGCGACGAGACGGTCGGCGGCGGCGAGGTCCTCGACGTCGCCCCGAAGCTTCCGGCGTCGAAGGCGCGACCCGATCGATCGGTCGAACGAGTCGTCGCCGAACGCGGATGGATCGACGCGGACGATCTGGAGGCACTCACCGGTGAGCGTCGCAAACCGACCGTCGGCCGCGCCGTCGTCTCGCCGACGTGGTTGGAGGCAACGCAGGTCGCCCTTCGCGCCCGAGTCGAAGCGGCCGGTGCCAACGGTCTCGATCTCGCCGAGCTCGACGAGCGTCAGCGCGTCGTCGTCGCCACGCTCTCCGACGTCGTGGTCACGGGCGGTCGGGCGCGGATCGCCGGCGCGCAGGACCCGTTGCAGGACCACCCGTTCGTCACCGCGTTGCTGCGCGCCGGCGTCACGCCACCCGAGCCGGTCGGCGTCGACCGAGCGCAGCTCCGCCAGCTCGTGTTGCGCAAGGCGATCGTCGAGCTCGACGGCGTGTACTTCCACCCCCACACGATCGACGCGGTCGCCCGAGCAGCGGCGCGACTGCTGCGTGCCAACCCGGACGGTTTCACCGTCGCGCAACTACGCGACGATCTCGGCGCGTCGCGCAAGTTCGTGCTGCCGTTGGTGAAGGACCTCGACGCCAGGGGCATCACTCGTCGTCGGGGCGATCTCCGGGTGGCGGGGCCGCGGCTGCCTTCCGACGACGCAGCGTCGGCACCCTCCTGAGGCCGCGCTGCTTGGTGTGATCCAGGCCGCGCTCGAGGTCGCGTGCAGCCTGGGCGACACGGACGTCGTTGGTGATGACCTCTCCGAACTGTTGCGGATCGGCGAGCAGCCAGCTGTGCGACCCTTCGACGACGGTTCCCTCGACGCCGGACGCAACGCACAGCGCCTCGAACGACTCACGCGGGATGATGCCGTCGCGCGTCCCCCACAAGATCGTGATCGGCATGCCGCGATCGCGCAACCGTTCCAGCTCGACGCGCAGATCGGCCCGGCGGGCGAGGTTGGCGACGCGCACGATCGCGCGAGGGTTGCGCACGAGGTTCGGGACGAGGTCTTCGAACATCACCGGAAGGACGCGAGTCGCCTGGCGAACGGGCCACACGTCGCTCGGGAAGTGGAGCCCCCAATCCCACAACGGTCGTTCGCCGATGCTGCGCAACGTGCGGCCGGTACGCCACGCCGACCCTCCGATCGAGTTCACGAGAACGAGCGAGCGGACCCGCGACGGCATGTCGTGCGCAAGCTTGATCGCCACACCACCGCCGAACGAGTGGCCGACGAGCACCGCTGGTTCATCGATCTCCAGCACGTCGAGCAGATCTGCAACCCACTTCGCGTAGCCGCTCATCGAGAACGCGTCGCCCTTCAGGTCACCGCTTCCACCGAAGCCCGGCATCGAGGGAGCGATCACCATGCACCCTTGCTCGGCGATCTCTTGGATCACTCGCCGGTACGTGTGCTGCGCCAGTGCCCAACCGTGCAACAGCACAACCGGCATCCCAGCGCCCGCCGTGCTGTACGCAGCGGGTCCACCTTGGACCCACGTGCGTTGGTTGACGACGATCACGAACGAGGAGTCTTACTGTTTCGCCCGCCGCTCGCGGTAATCACGCGCGGCACCTTCCTCCGGCTCCACCTCCAGCGTGACGCCGTCGATCGCGACCACTTTCAAGCCGGCGCCGGCCGCGATCGGCGTCGCTCGATTCGTGCGCGCCCGCCACCGCGCCCCGTCGACCAGCGCAACACCCTCCGGGTCGATCGACGTGGTGGCCGCGCCGCCATGACCGATCATCCACTCGCGGCCGATGGTCGGCGTGGCGAATCTCGTTCGCACCATCGACGGCATCCCCACGATGAACGTCAGCATCGCGCCGCCGACTGCGACGACCAATGTGATCCACCCGAGGCGGAGATCGTTGCCCGCGACCGGTCGGTAGAGGTACCACGCACCGATGATGAACAGCACGATCCCGACGCCCGTCCACGTCCGTGGAATCCCCACCTGTACATCGATCGCAAACGCGAGCATGGCGAGCACCAGCACCACGACCGCAGCCGGTCGCGTGGGCAGCGCAGCGAGGCCGTAGCAACCGAGGACCGCGCACACGGCGCCGACTCCACCGCCGATGCCGACACCGGCCGTGAAGAACTCGAAGATCAGCAAGGCGATCCCGATCACGAACAACAAGAAGGCCATCGGCGGACTTGCAACGGTGTGCAGAACCTGGTCGAACAGACCGAGGCCGTTGAACACCGGAGTGGTCGCGATGTTCTGCTCTTCACCCTTGTCGTTCAGTTGCTTGACGACCGTGTTGACCTCGTGGCCATCGATCGTCTTGCCGTCCATCGCCAGCACCATGCTGCGCACGGTCGGCACACCTTGATCCGTCGTGTCGAGCTTCAGGACTCCGGCGGCGCGAGCCTCGTTGAAGCTCATCGACCCA
>DASWRR010000041.1:0-3578 GCA_036403055.1 Ilumatobacteraceae bacterium
CGGAACCGCCATCAGTCCGTGTACCGGGTGCGTGCCGACGTGACCCGGCCATGGTTCCGGAAACGCGTCACAGATGTCGCAGCCGTCGGCCAACAGCGGCTCGAAAAGTTGCGCACCGGACGCCGCGACTCGCGCGCACAACGAAGCCGGCGCAATCGAAGCAGGACGGTGCTTCAGGTCAGCGAGCATGTGCGCCGGAGCCAGTGGATCCGCAAGATCGACGAGCGTCACCGAGCCCGTCGCGATGTCGACGTCGGTCCACATCGCGAGGTCGCCGCCGAGGTGCGCCGAGATGACGTGCAGCAGTCCGGATACCGCGTGCGCAGGCTCGCGCCAGAGGAGATCATCGAGCGATCGGGCGGTTGGGGCACCGGGTGTCAGGGAAAGGAGCGCATTCGTTGATACCCGTGCATCGCCGAGGTGAACCATCATTTCACGGAACGAACGCAGAGGGCACGTTTCGACCGCTGCGGCCGCGGGTACCAAGTGGCATGACCGGCGCTCTCACCGATTGCACGACGACGACACCGGCCCGCTCCGATTGACATGAACGCGAGCAAGGTGGAGCGTGCGCAGCGGTCCTTCGAAGCGGTCCCGGCGAGCGCGCGGGCTGCTCGACAGTTCGTGGTGGACACGTTGCGACAGCAAGGCGCTGACGAACAGGTGGTTGCTGATTACGCGTTGGTCGTCAGCGAGCTCGCGACGAACATCATCGAGCACGGCGACGGATCGGCACTCGTCATCTACGTCGACGCCGGTGATCCGAATTGGTGGGAGCTCGAGGTTGCCGGTGGGTCCCCGGGATGTCCGGATGGACTGCGCGAACCCGACACTTGGCGCGTTGCGAGTGCCGAGGAGACGTCGGGCCGCGGTCTCGGCATCGTTCGCCACTTGATCGACGACATCACAACAGGAACGAACGCGGGCCAGGCGAGCATCCGCTGCCGCCGGCGGCGCCACATGGCCGCACCCTTGATCTGACCGCGGCCAGCCGTGCCGGACACGCGAAGGGACGGCCGTTGCCGGCCGTCCCTCCACCCACTATCTACTGCTGCAAGCGGATCAGATGTTCTCGACGACGGTCGAGTTGCGGGCGTAGCGGGGCATCAGCAACGCAGCGAGGACCACGACCACCGCGATCACCACGACGAGCCATGCCATCGACGACTCGAGGGCGAGCGACTTGCGGAACGAGTCGGTCTGCACTGCACCGACGAAACCGCCGATGCCGAGCAGTGCGCCGAAGAAGACTTCGCCGCCACGCGACCGCGTTGCGCCACTCAACAACAGTGCGGCACCGAGAACGGCTTCGATGATTCCGAGCGTCGTCGTGTGGGTGAAGCCCAAGACGTTGACGACGGGCTCGGACATCTGGCCGTCGAAGCCACCGCGCACCATTGCGATCAGGCCGACCAACAGGATGGCCAAGCCCGCAAGCGCTGCGATCACGGAGTCGGGGGCGAATCGAGATGCTGAGGCGGTGCGAACCTGGCCGGCCGCGACAGGGGTGACGACGGGAGTTGCGACGGCCGGAACGACGACCTCGCGAGCCGGTACTTCGACCAGCGGCGCGGCGGGCGGCTGAACGAAGACATCACTGCGCTCGTGTAGGGGACCTTCAGTGAACGTCATTGCGTCTCCTTCGGAGATCTTGAACACCGCTCCACGGGGTGTGGGCGAACGTGCGTCTGTGTGAATACCCGATGCCACGCGTGGCCAAACGTGCACGCCGTGCGTCGGTATGCTGCCGCCGTGAATGGCCGCACGCGGGGATCACGCGGTGTGCACCTCGACCAGAAGCAGCGACTCGCAATCGGAGCGTCGCTCGGCGTCGTCGCGGCGGGTGCCGCTGCCGCGTTCTCGCCGTGGCAACTGAGCGTTCTGATCGGATGGGACGTCGTGGCGTTGTTCGTCGCCGGATCGGTGTGGCGCTTCATCCGCGTCCTCGACGCCGCTGAAACGCAACGCGTCGCGACCCGCGAGGACAACAGCCGTGCCGGCGTCGACTTCATCCTCGTCGTCACGTCGCTCGTCAGCATCGTCGGCGTCGTCCTCGGGCTGTCGCACGCACGCAACTTCCCGGGCGCCGTGTCCTCCGTCCTCACGGGGGTCTCCGTCTTCACCGTCTTCCTCTCGTGGTTCACGGTGCACACGTTGTTCGTGCTGCGGTACGCGCGGCTGTTCTACAGCGACCCAGTCGGCGGCATCGACTTCCTGTCGCCGAAGGACCCGCCGGACTACATGGACTTCGTGTACTTCGCGTTCACGATCGGGATGACCTTTCAGGTTTCCGACACCGGCGTCGTGCATCGCGAGATCCGCCGCACCGTGATCCGTCATGCCCTGCTGTCGTACGTCTTCGGAACGGTCATCGTCGGCATCGCGATCAACGTCGTCGGCAACCTGATCCGTTGATCATCATCCGAGTGTTTCCGGCCCGCCGACCCTCAGCCGAGTGTTTCACGCCCGCCCGGGCGGTCCGGAAACACTCTGACGCAGCTGCCCGCCAGTTTGAAGCCAAAAGGCCACGGGAACTCTTGCTACCGTGCACAACATGACCGGGGCGTCAGATCATGACGGCCTGTACATCCCTGGAAGTGTCGCGCCGCCACGTCAAGAGGTGCTCGACCGCGTTCCCGAAAAGGCGAAGTCGTGGTCCGAAGTTCCGTGGCGCACCATCGTCGGCTCGGTCGGGGTCGTTCTCGTCACCTACGCGCTGATCCTCGTCCTTCTCGCGGCCGTGCGCATCGTCGTGTGGGTTGCGATTGCAGGGTTCCTCGCCGTCGTCCTGGCACCTCTCGTCAACCGGCTCAACAACCGGTTGGGCGGCCGGCGGACGTTGGCGACGGGCACCGTCGTCTTCGCGACCCTGCTGGTGCTCGCCGGCGTGCTCGCCCTGTTCATCCTCCCCGTCAAGTCGCAACTGATCAACATCATCACCGACCTTCCTGGCACCGTTCACGACGCGGCGAACGGTAAGGGTCCGGTCGGCAACATCGTCCACAAGTTGCACATCGAGAGCTACGTCAAGTCCAACGAGAACAAACTCACCGACGCTGCGAACAAGCTCAGCGACTCGGAGTTCGAGGCTGCAAAGACCGTGTTCAGCGCGGCGTTCGCGTTCGTGACGATCATCCTGCTGACGTTCCTGTTCCTCAGCCAGTCGGCGGCGATGGGTCGCACCGCACTCAGTGTGATCCCCTACCGTCGACGGGCTCCTGCACAACGCATCGCAACCGACGCTGCCAGCGCGGTCAGCGGTTACGTCATCGGCAACCTCATCATCAGCGTGATCGCGGGCGTGGCAGCGTTCATCTGCCTCGTCGCGCTCGGCGTGCCGAGTCCCGTCGTGCTTGCGTTGTGGGTCGCGTTCGCGGACCTCATCCCGCTCGTCGGCGCGACACTCGGCGCCGCGGTGTGCGTGATCGCGGCGTATCTGCACAACCCGACGGCCGGGTTGGTCACCGTCATCTTCTTCGTCGTGTATCAGCAGGTCGAGAACGGCGTCCTGTACCCATGGATCATGGCGCGCAAGGTCAACGTCAACCCGCTCGGCATCCTGTTGAGCGTGTTGTTGG
>DASWRR010000042.1:0-3534 GCA_036403055.1 Ilumatobacteraceae bacterium
CCCGAGATCGGGCAGCAAGGACGACGGCGGCGTGCCGGTGGAGAGGTCGAGCGCGAAATGCCCAGGGCCTTCGGTGACTCGCCGGTAGCGACGCGGGGACCCCGGACCGGTCGGCTGCCGCACGAACGTTCCCTGACGGCCACGAGCATCGATCGCACCGACCGACGTCAGCGTCTGCCACGCCTCGCTCACGGTTGTCGGTGACACGCCGAGCGATCTCGACAGCTCGCGCACTGTTGGCAGCCGTGTGCCGACGGCGAGGTCGCCCCGCGTGATCATGCGCCCGACCGCGGCCGCGATGCCGCGAGCACTGCGGTCCTCGATCGCGGCGGCGAAGGCGACGGTCATTGTGCGGTAACAATACCTTGTTCGGCTGTGACGCTGCCCTTGTTTCGGTCGCGTGAACGGAATGTACGGTCACAAACCATTTATTGTGCGCCCGCGAACGTCACATTACGATCACCGCATGCCGAACATCGTGCGAGCTGCACTTCTCCAAACCGACTGGGCAGGGACGAAGGAGGCGATGATCGAGAAGCACGAGCAAGCCGCGCACGACGCCAAGGCGGAGGGGGCGCAGGTGATCTGCTTCCAGGAGCTCTTCTACGGGCCGTACTTCTGCCAGGTGCAAGACACGCAGTACTACAGCTACACCGAGCTGATTCCCGACGGTCCCACCACCCAGCAGTTCTGCAGCATCGCCAGGGAGCTCGGCATGGTGATGGTGCTGCCGATGTACGAGCACGAGCAGGCGGGGATGTACTACAACACCGCGGCAGTCATCGACGCCGACGGCAAGTACCTCGGCAAGTTCCGCAAGCAGCACATCCCGCAGACGAAGGGCTTCTGGGAGAAGTTCTACTTCCGCCCCGGCAACGGTGGCTATCCCATCTTCGACACCGCTGTCGGCAAGGTGGGCGTCTACATCTGCTACGACCGCCACTTCCCTGAGGGCTGGCGCGCACTCGGTCTCAACGGCGCCGAGATCGTCTTCAACCCGTCGGCGACGCACCGCGGCCTCAGCGAGTACATCTGGCGGATCGAGCAGCCCGCGGCCGCGGTCGCGAACATGTACTACGTGGGCGCGATCAATCGCGTTGGCATCGAGCCGCTCGGTGACGACGACTTCTACGGCCAGAGCTACTTCGTCGACCCGGAGGGCAAGTTCGTCGGCGACGTCGGCGACGCGTACAAGCCGGAGCTCGTCGTCCGCGACCTGGACCTCGACAAGATCAAGTTGGTTCGCGACCGATGGGCGTTCTACCGCGATCGCCGACCGGACGCCTACGACGAACTGGTCGCCCGGTAGCACGCCATGACCACGACGCTCATCAAGAATGGAAGGGTCATCTCGACGACCGGCGTGATCGCCCAGGACGTGCTGATCACCGACGAAACGATCACCGCTGTCGGAGGGCCCGGTTACTTCACCGAAGAAGGCTGCGATCGCGTGATCGACGCGGCGGGCAAGTACGTGATCCCTGGCGGCATCGACGTCCACACACACATGGAACTGCCGTTCGGCGGGACGTTCGCGAGCGACACGTTCGAAACCGGATCGCGTGCCGCGGCGTGGGGCGGCGTCACGACCATCGTCGACATGGCGGTGCAGCGCGCCGGCGAGAACGTGTTCGATGGGCTCGCGGCATGGCATCGCAAGGCGGACGGCAACTGCGCGGTCGACTACGCGTTCCATCAGATCATCGGTGGTGTCGATGACCAATCGTTGAAGGACATGAAGTACCTCACCGAGCACGAGGGCATCACGAGCTTCAAGTTGTTCATGGCCTACCCCGGCGTGTTCTACAGCGACGACGGCCAGATCCTGAAGGCGATGCAGACTGCTGCCGAATGCGGTGCCATCATCATGATGCACGCCGAGAACGGCATCGCCATCGACGTGCTCGTGCAGCAGGCGCTCGCCCGTGGCGAGACGGACCCGAAGTACCACAGCTACACCCGTCCGTCCCCGCTCGAGGCCGAGGCCACGCACCGCGCCATCGTGCTCAGTCATGTCGCCGGCAACGTCCCGCTGTACATCGTGCACATGTCGGCAGGCGACGCGCTCAACGAGGTTGCCGCCGCCCGTCATCACGGTCGCAACGTCTTCGCCGAGACGTGTCCGCAGTATCTCTGGCTCACCCTCGAAGAGACGCTCGCCAAACCCGGGTTCGAGGGAGCGAAGTGGGTGTGCAGCACGCCGATCCGTAGCCGGGATCACGACCCGGACTACATCGGGCAGATGGGCCACGGCCACCAAGGTGACCTGTGGAAGGGGTTGCGCATGAACGAGCTCGCGATCGTCAGCACCGATCACTGCCCGTTCTGCATGAAGGACCAGAAAGAGCTCGGCCTCGGCAACTTTGCGGCGATCCCCAACGGGATCGGCGGCGTCGAGCATCGCATGGAGCTCATCTATCAAGGTGTCGTCGCCGGCGAGCTCAGCCTCGAGCGATGGGTCGAGACGTGCAGCACGACACCGGCGCGGATGTTCGGGATGTACCCGAAGAAAGGTGTCATCGCGCCGGGCAGCGACGCGGATGTCGTGGTGTGGGACCCCAACACCAAGACCAAGATCGGGATCCACGACAAGCACCACATGAACATGGATCACTCGGCGTGGGAGGGGTGGGTGATCGATGGCAAGGTCGACACCGTCTTGTCACGGGGGACCGTGGTCATGGAGAACGACACGTACACCGGACGTAAGGGCCATGGTCAGTTCGTTCGTCGCGGACTGTCCCAGTACCTCGTCTAGTCCCGTTCGTCATCGAACCGCGGATCTTCCGCACGTCAACCTCGAAGCACAAGGAGAAGTGAAATGAACAGGATCAGCCACTGGGTCGATGGGAAGGTGCTCGAAGGGAGCTCGGGGCGTTCAGGGGTTGTGTTCGATCCGGGCACCGGGCAACAGGCGTCGTCCGTCGACCTTGCATCTGCTGCGGAGGTCGACATCGCAGTGGCTGCGGCCAAGCGGGCTTTTCCGGCATGGCGCTCGACCAACCTCTCGCGGCGCGCCGAGGTCATGTTCCACATGCGCGAGCTCGTCGACGCCAACCGCAAGGAGATCGCCTCGCTGATTTCGCGTGAGCACGGCAAGGTGCTCGGCGACGCACTCGGCGAGGTGGCACGCGGCCTCGAGAACATCGAGTTCGCCTGCGGCATCCCCAACCTCCTGAAGGGCGGCTACAGCGAGCAGGCGAGCACCGGCATCGACGTCTACAGCATCAAGCAGCCGCTCGGTGTCGTCGCCGGGATCACGCCGTTCAACTTCCCCGGCATGGTGCCGATGTGGATGTTCGCCAACGCCCTCGCGTGCGGCAACACGTTCGTCTTGAAGCCGAGTGAGAAGGACCCGTCGGCGAGCATGTTCATCGGCGAACTGTTGAAGCAGGCCGGTCTCCCCGACGGTTGCTTCAACGTCGTCAACGGCGACAAGGTCGCCGTCGATCGCATCCTCGAGCACCCCGACATCAAGGCCGTCAGCTTCGTCGGCTCGACACCGATCGCGCGGTACATCTACGAGACGGCCGC
>DASWRR010000043.1:0-4044 GCA_036403055.1 Ilumatobacteraceae bacterium
AGGCGATCGGGATCTGGTGCTCGAGTGGCATGTGGGCGCGGCTGAACGTCGACGCATGTGATGCGCCGTGGTACACGGGGATGTCGAGTGCGGCCACCGCCGGGGTGTCGCGAACCGCCCCGTCGGTGATCATCCCGGTCGCGCCGCGGCGAAGGGCGCGCAGCGCAAAGACGTCGCCGAACGTTCCCGCGTCCGGCTCGCCGCGCGCCTCGATCACGAGCACCTCATCGGGTGCCATGCTCTCGATCGCCCGCCGCTGCGCGTTCATCCCCGAGGTGTACTGCGCGCTGAGGTCTTCGCGGATCGGCACGTAACGCAGCGTGTGTGCGTATCCGAGCATTCGTTGCCCGGGCTTGATGGGCTTCAGGCCGGTCAAGAACGTCGAGCGAATGCCTTTGCGTTGCAGTTGGCCCGTCAATGTCGCGGTCGACACCGAGTTCAGTTGGGCGCGCAGTTCGTCGGTGAGAAGGACTGGGCGCGGTGGCTCGTCGGATGACATCGGCCTAGTCAAGCACGATGCGCCCGCACGGCCGCAACCGCGCCAACGCTCAGGTGAGCTCGTGCGTGTTCCAGGTCGGACGGGTGTCGGTGGCCCGCACGTACTGCTCCGCCAGGCGGTGCAGCAGGTAGTTCTCGAACGCTTGCTCGGGGAGCGCGGGCGCATACAGATGGCCCTGCTGACGGACGCAGCCGAGCGCGATCAACGCATCGGCCTGGGCGCCGGTTTCGACACCGTCGGCCGTCACTTCGAGCCCGATCTCGCGTGTCAACGCAATGATGGAGCGGACGATGGCGCGGTCGTGCGGATGTGTGGTGATCGTGTCGATCGAGATGCGGTCGATGCGCACTTCGTCGAGCGGCAGCCGTCGCAACATGCTGAGTGACGACACACCCTGCGCGAAGTCGTCGAGGCACACGCGGCCGCCGCTGGCGCGGAACTCGGCGAGGTTGGAAGCAGCGGATGGGAGGTCGACGGTCACGAAGGACTCGCGGACGTCGACCGTCAGAAGATGCGGATCGATGCCGTTGACGAGGAGATCGATCGGGTTGTCACGCCATGGCCGCTCGGTCGAGTGCGGCGCGAGGTTGACGCGGAATCGGAAGCCCTCGGGCAACCCGAGAACGGCAAGCCGGCGGATCTGACGACGCGCTCCGCCGAACACTCGCTCGGTCACCTTGTCGAGAAGTCCGGCTCGCACGGCGAGCTCCATGAACTCGTGGGCCGCGACGACCGTTCCGTTCGGCTGCACCCATCGAGCCAGCAGTTCGGCGCCGACGATCATGCCGGTGCTCGCATCGAGCTCCGGTTGGAAGAACGGCACGATGTCGCCGTCGTCGATCGCCCGCCGCAGTCGAAGTTCGAGGTCGATGCGGCCCCGGTTCTCGCGTGCCAACTCGGTGTCGAAGTGCGTCACGCGGCTCCGGCCCGATGTCTTCGCTTGGTACAACGCAACGTTGGCGTTCGCCAGCACCTCGCTGACGTTGCCGCCGTGCGTCGGTGCGTGCGCGATGCCGATGCTGACCGACGACGGCAGCTCTCGGCCGGCGGCATGGATCGCTTGGGCGAGCACGCCTTGCAGCTGATGAGCGACGGCGACAGTCGTCTGTTCGTCAGCACCGGGCAGCGCAACGACGAACTCGTCGCCGCCGATCCGGCCGGCGATCCCCTTCGCTTGCACCGATCGTTCGATCCGGTCGGACACGATGCGGAGGAAGTGGTCGCCACCGCGGTGGCCGAGTGTGTCGTTGACCGCTTTGAACCGATCGAGATCCAAGAACAGCACCCCGACCGGGTTCGTCGACGACTCGCCGATGAGGCCTTCGAGCGCCTCGAACATGCCGCGCCGGTTGAGCAGGCCCGTCAGTGCATCGTGGGTCGCCTGATGCGTCAGTTGCTCGATGGAGATCGCGAGCTGCGCGTTGGTCTCGGTCAACTGAGCTTGATCGCGCTCGATCTCCTCGAGGAGATCCTCGCTCGTCTTCTGCAGGAGGATTGCTGTTCGCACCGTCTTGCTCAAGGTCGAGTGGATCACCGTCAGCGCGGCTGAGTAGAACAGCCAGAGCGCCGCCATTCCACGCAGGCGGATGTCGTGGGTGAACATCAACGTGCCAGCGGACATCGCCGCCATCGGGAGCAGCAAGCTGAGGAACATGTCCCGGCGTCCGGCAGTCAACATCGCCGAGATCGCACTCGCCGTCGTCGGAAACACCGCAAACAGCATGATCATCTCGGTCGACGACGATCCGGCGACCCACGTCGACATGCCGAAGACGAAGCTCATCGACACGAGCCCGGCGCGCAACAAGACGATCAACCACTTCGGTGTGAGCGTTGGCGAACGGTCCGTCGTCGACTGCTGGCCGGGGCCGTTCGAGAACTGCCGCCGGTACAACGTCACGCCGGTCACGATCACCACGGACGAGACCACTGCCGCGCCGATCCACAGCTGCAGACGCGCCATGCCGATGTCGTTGTTCGTCAGCACGCTGACGAGGACGGTGAACGGAAAGAGCCAGAACGGTGCGATCGCCGTGTTGGCCACCACTGGGACGAGCGCACGCTCACGCAGGCATGCATCCTGTTCGCCCCTCGTCGGCGCTCCCGCCTTCGTCACCGGTGTCTCCTTCGGTCGTGTCCGTATCCGGTCCTGTTGTTATCGGTCCGCTGCGCCGGTGTCGTGAGGTGTATCTGGATTACTTTGGCCGTTCTGATGGACGTCGCCCGTGGCCGATTCGCCCCATCCCCGACGGGTTCTCTGCACCTCGGAAACCTGAGGACCGCCCTGATCGCGTGGCTGGTCGCGAGGTCTGCGCCGGGTGAGTTCATCGTGCGGATGGAGGACCTCGACCGGGTCACGGCGTCGCGCGCCCATGAACAAGGCCAGCTGTCGGACCTGACCCGCATCGGCATCGATTGGGACGGTGAGGTGGTCCGCCAGTCCGAGCGGTTCGATCGGTACTACGCCGCGATCGAGCTCCTGCGCACGCGTGGCGTGGTGTACGAGTGCTACTGCACGCGTCGCGAGGTTCGCCTCGCGGCCGAGGCACCGAACGGGCCCGACACGGACGGACGGTATCCCGAAACGTGTCGGGATCTCTCCGAGTCACGGCTGCGGCAGCACCGCGACGCGGGACGTCGACCCGCGCTGCGACTGCGCTCCGATGGACACGAAGAGACGTTCGACGATCTGTTCCTGGGACCACAACGCGGTCCCGTCGACGACTTCGTGATCCAACGCAACGACGGCGTACCGGCGTACAACCTGGCGGTCGTCGTTGACGACGCTGCGCAGGGAGTGACCGAAGTCGTCCGAGGCGACGACCTCGTGGCGTCGACACCTCGCCAGATCGCGCTGCACCGGTTGCTCGAACTGCGCGTGCCGACGTACGCGCACATCCCGCTGGTGCTCGCGCCGGATGGCTCGCGCCTTGCGAAACGGCATGGCGCCGTGACGCTCGCCGACCTCGGTGCACGCGGCCAGACGGTCAGCGACGTCATCGGGCGTCTGGCGGCGAGCATCGGGATCGACGCAGGCGACCATCCCGTTGCGGCGCGCGACTTGTTGGATCGGTTCGACCTCGATCGCGTTCCGGGCAGTCCATGGGTGCTGCGCGACGACGAACTCTGACACGATCGTGCAGATGTTCGACGACCTGCAGCAAGTGTTCGGATACCGCGGCGCGATCGACGAACGGTCCGGCGTCACGATGGTGGCACCCGATGTTCTCGTCGTGCCGTGCTGGACGCCGCAGTTCTGCGCGACGGTCGTTCGAGCGGCAGAAGCGCTCGGCGCGTTCGAGCCCCAACCGGACGATCCGGTGCCAGGTCACGAGGTCTCGCTCGCCATCATCAGCCCGCGGTTGTTCGATGCGGTCCAAGAGGACTTCGGATCGAGGATCTGGCCGCAGTTGCAGCGGGTGTGGCCGTACGTCGACTACTACGGGCTGCGCGACGCCTTCGTGATTCGCTACGCGACCGGCGAGCAGGAGTCGTTGCGAATACACCACGACGTCGCTCAGGTCTCCGGATCGATCAAGCTGAAC
>DASWRR010000044.1:0-3625 GCA_036403055.1 Ilumatobacteraceae bacterium
GGGGACGATCGTGGCCGGCCATCGACGCTCATGCTCGGGTTGCTCAGCTTCTGGTACGACATCCAAGGCAGCGAGCAGGAAGCGCGACTCGCTGCGCAGCGCGGCATCGACGTTGCACCCTTCGACGAACACCCCGACACGGCCATCTGTTGGTTCGAGTTCGCCGGCGCAACGGCACAGGTCGCCGCGCAATCGCCGGAAGCAGTGAACGCCTTCCGCCATGAGGTCGCCGCTGTCGCGAACATGGCCGAGTCGGACCTCAACTGGCCCCATGTCGTCTACCTGACTGATGCGTCGCTCCACGCGGACCCGAGCGCGACACCGGCGTTGCGACGAAAGCTCACGGACATGGCTGCGCGCCTCAAATCGCCGACACTCATGCTGTTCTCATCGCAGTTCGAGGGCCACGCCTCTATGACTGCTTCACCACCGGACTTCAACGCCGCGGCAACGGCGTACGCGCGAATGCGGGAGCAGGCCGAGCGGATCGGCGATCTCCAGTCTCAGGCTGGCGCCCTTCGCGGCGTCGCGATGGCGGCCACCGGCGTTGGCGCGCCGGACGCGCTTGCCCGTTGCCACGATGCGTTGGAGGCCCTGATTGATCTTCGGTACTGGCAGAAGACCTGGCAGGCGCTTGAATCCGTCACGATGGCCTTGGCCGCCGCCGGTCGAACGGAGGATGCTGCCGTCATCCTCGGTCGGATCGACGTGCAGTCGTCCGGGTTCGGTGTCGAGCACGACCTCGGCTTTCGCGCGAAAGCGCGCGCCCTCATAGAGGCCGATGGTGGTCACGCCGAAGCGCAGCTTCGCGGCTCGCGGATGTCGCCCGAAGAAATCGTCACGGCGGCGTTGGCCTACTGCGCCGCGGACGCGACGACGTAATCTCGCGCATGTGATCCTGACCGACGATCAGCTCGAGGAGTTCCGCACGAATGGTGTGATCATGCTGCCGAACCTCTTCAGCCTCGACGAGGTCGATGCCATCACCTCGCGACTTCCGCGACTGTTCGCCGAGCGTTGTCTGGAGAACTTCCGTGAACGATCGAGCGATGTCGTGCGCACCGCGATGGGCCTTCACCTCCGCGACGAAGTGTTCGCTCGACTCGTGCGCGATCCGCGATTCGTCGAGCCGGCGCAACAGATCCTCGGCGACGACGACCTCTATGTGCAACAGGTCAAGGTCAACGCCAAGGAGGCGTTCACCGGCGAGCAGTGGCAGTGGCACTACGACTTCGCCACTCATCATCATGAGGATGGTGTGCCGCAGCCGCTCGCGTTGAACCTGCACATCTTCCTCGACGAGGTCACCGAGTTCAACGGGCCGCTGCTCTTCATCCCCGGCTCGCATCTCGACGGCCCGGCACCGACCGCGCTCGACATCACGACGACGAGCTATCCGCTGTGGACGGTCGCCGCGGACGTCGTGAAGCCACTCGCCGACCGCGGCGGCTTGTACTGCCCGAAGGGTCCGCCCGGCACGGTGCTGATCTTCGGCGACACGATGCTGCACAGCTCGCCGCCCAACATGTCGCCGTGGGATCGACGGATCTTCTCGCTGATCCTCAATCCGGTCCGCAACCACCAGACGACGTTCGCACGACCCGACCATCAACATCACCGCGACTTCACGCCGGTCGAGCCGCTCGCGTCGTCGTTCCTCGGTGAACGAGTCGTTACGGAAGCTTGATATCGATCGGCAGTAGCACCGAGTCGATCACGAGGATCGTGCCGTTCGTTCCCCGCGCCGCCTTGACGACGGTGAGGCCGTTCAGCGTCGGCAACTTCGTCGTCGCCTGCAACGCGATCGGGGATCCTTCGACGGTCGTCACGAACCCAGCGGTGACATCCTTCGTTGTGACGCGCCGATCGACGAGGTGATAATCGAGGAGCTCGGTCAGCACTTCGTGGCTCTTCGAGATCCGGTCGAGCGTCGTCGGGTCCATCTTCTTGAATGCCAGATCTGTCGGCGCGATCAATGTGAACGGCCCGTCGCCTTGCAGCGTCGCCGTCAGCCCGGCGGTGTCGAGCAGACCGAGGAACGTCTTCAGCTCACCCTCCTCGGTTGCCAACTGGAGGATGCTCTTCGTCGGCGTGGGGAGCGAGCTCGTCGGGACGCCCGAGCCCGCGGGTGAGGTTGCACCTGTCGTCGCGCCGGCCGACCCACCCGTCGACCCACCCGTCGCAACGACGGTGGTCGTCACGAGCGATGTCGACGTCGATGCCGATGTCGCGGCGATCGTGGTGGGTGACGTCGATGCCGACTTGTCGGACCCGCCGCATCCCGAGACGGTCACTGCTAGCACGCCGACCACACACATTCCACCGACACGAACGCCCCGCGATTTCATCGCCTCAAACTATCCAGCTACAACATGTCGGCGACGTCGCGACGTACGCTCGGCCGGTCGTCCACCAAGGAGTGTCGTATGAGCCTGCTCGATCTGAATCCCGACGAACTGCTGTCGACCACACGAGCGGTGCGCAAGCGGCTCGACTTCACCAAGCCGGTGCCGGACGATCTCATTCGCGAGTGCGTCGCGATGGCACTGCAAGCGCCGTCCGGTGGCAATGAGATCGCGATGCGATTCGTCGTCGTTCGCGATCGCGCGTTGGTGGCCGCGATCGGCGATGTGTACGCGAAGTGCTGGGAGATCTATTCGTCTTCGCCGCGGTTCGCCGGACGGATCGAGCGCGATGCCGACGAGCTGCGCGCCCAGCAACGACGCGTGGTCGACTCGGCGACGTACCTCTCGCAGCACATGGGCGAGTCGCCGGCGTTGGTCATCGGATGCATCGCCGCGCCACGAGTGAAGGCGCAGATCGTCGAAGTCGCATCGACGCTCGGCAACATCCTTCCGGCGATGTGGAGCTTCATGCTCGCGGCGCGAGCCCGTGGCCTCGGAACGGCGTGGACCACCATCCACCTGATGATGGAACAAGCCGTCGCCGAACTCGTGGACATCCCGTTCGACACGATGCAACAAGTGGTGCTGACGCCGCTCGCATTCACGAAGGGAACCGACTTCAAGCCGGCGATTCGGCCAGGTCCCGACACCGTCATCGACTGGCGCTGAACTTTCTGATTTTTCTTTGGCTGGGTGTTGCGAACGTATGTTCGTGGCGATAGCTGGGAGGGTATGGGCGAGCCGGGGGTGACTGCGTTGGAGTTGGCGTTGTCGTCGTGCGCCGATACCGACCTGTCGCTGTTGTCGGGGTCGGCGTTAGCCGGGTTGGTGGTCGATTTGCGGCGGGTGGCGTCACGCCTGGAAGCCCACATCGCCGCGGTGGTGCATGCTGCTGACGCTGTCGGGGTGTGGCATGCGGTGGGGGCGACGTCGATGGAGGCGTGGCTTGCCGAACAGACCCATGTGTCGTTCCGCACCGCTCGTGATCAGGTCCGTTTGGCGTCGACGCTGGCGGCTGCACCGTTGGTCGCCGAGTCGATGGCCGACGGTGCCCTGTCGGTCGACAACGCCCGCCTGCTCGGCACCGTCGTGGGCGAACCGGGGTTTGCTGGTGACGCCGAGGTGTTGATCGAACTCGCCGCAGGGTCACCGCGTGACACGCGGCGCCGGTTGGAGCAGTGGCGGGCGACGAACGACCCCGCCGGCGAGACCGCCCGCGA
>DASWRR010000045.1:0-2044 GCA_036403055.1 Ilumatobacteraceae bacterium
CGATCGGCAGTGCGTTCAAGACCGGCTGGAACGGATTCGTGAAGGCGCTTGCCGCAATCCTCATCTTCATCGGCTACACGGCGCCGTTCATCGTCGTGGCACTGATCGCTGCCTCGCTGTTGATCCCGTTCAGTCGCCGCCGGAGGCGTCAGGCGATGCAGTTGCAGATGCAACAAAGTCGATCAGCTGCTCCACCGCCCCCACCAGCTCCGGTCGCAGATCCACAAACGTCCGAACGCGATTCCGTAGGAGCGGCCAGAAATCCTTGAGTGACATGCCGAGCGCGTCGCACATGCCCTGCTTCCATTCGACGGAGCGCGGCACGTCCGGCCATTCGGAGAGATTCATCACACGCGGCCGGATGCCGGCCCACACGTCGACGAACGGGTGACCGGTCACGAGCACGCTCGGGCCGGTCACCTGCCTCGTGATGCGATCCTCTTTCGATCCGGTGACGAGATGGTCGACCAGGATGCCGAGACGGCGATGGGGCCCTGGCTCGAAGTCGGCGACGCGGTCGACCAGGTTGTCGATTCCGTGCATCGGCTCGACGACGATCGCGAGTTCGGCGAGCTCATCGCCCCACACGTGTTGCACGAGCTCCGCATCGTGGCGGCCCTCCACCCAGATTCGACTCGCTCGTGCGACGCTCGCACGTTGTGCCGTTCCGGCAAGGGCACCGCTGTTCGTCACTCGCACCGGCTTCGCAGACTGCAATTGCCGGACGAGCGTCACGGCCTTGCCGTCGACGAGGAACCCGCCGGGCTTGTATCGAAACTCGCGAGTGCGCGAATGGCGATCGCGGACGGTCACGGATTCTGCAGTGATGCCGACGATGTCGCCACAGAAACCGCTGGCGCGATCCTCGACGACATCACCGATGCGGGCGACGATCGCGGGGTAGTGAGGTTGACCGCGCTGCTGCTCGAACTCCTCCAGGATGTCGCGGCTCATGTGCCGAGAGTACGCCCGAGCCACCCCGTGGCAGTGAGCACCTGATCGACTCTCACGCCGTCGGTGCGACGATACGGGCCGCGCAAACCCACCGAATCGAACGGCATCGCGAGCGCGTGCGGGAGATACGGCACGCCCCACACATGCGCACGATGACCTGGTCCGACGATCTCGAGCACGCCTTCGGTCAACTCGATGCGTGCGTCGACATCACCGGTTTGCTCATACCCATGGGCGATCGGCACCGGATCGACCGACGATCCCCACTCCACGTCGAACGTCGCCGGGACGGGCGAACCGTAGGCACGTTGCCACACCTCGGTCGGGTCGTCGAGCAACACAGCGTGGGCCTCGTTGCCGACGCTCCATTGTTGAAAGGGCACGTCACACACATGGTCGGCCCACATCTGTGGCGGCTTGATCTCGAGGCCGTTGCGCAACCCTGTTCCGTCGAGCTCCTCGATGTAGAGGAAGGGCTCGTTGCGGCGGACCAAACCCGCCCAGTAATCGAAGCGTCGGGCGCGCACTTCGAATCCGACGAAGAGACCTGCCGTCGCGCCGGCGTTCCATCCCCACCACCACCACGCTTCGACAGCGGCATCGCGATGTCGTCCCTCGTCGTCGGCAGCGAACAGCATCTCGATCCGGCAGACTAGGCGGCCGTGGTTCGCTATCTCAGTCTCGCCTGGCTCGATGCGCTGTCGCAGGAAGTCGCCAACAGCGCGGAGCTCGCCGCGCTCGCGCAGCGTCATGACATTGCTGTCACGCAAGTCGTCACCGGCGGGCCGGAAGGTGATGTCACGTATCACCTTCGGCTGGGCGACGGGGAGGCGTCCTTCGGCCCCGGGCCGGCCGATTCCGAGGACGTGCGAATGCGACAATCGTGGTCGACCGCGACGGGAGTCGCGACCGGCGAGCTGAACGCACAGGAAGCGTTCATCAAGGGTCTCATCCATCTTTCGGGCGACCAACAGAAGTTGATCGAGTCGCAGCCGGTGTTCGCTGCCCTCGATGAAGTGTTCACATCTGTTCGCGAACGTACCGAGTATCGGTGAGTCGCTGCTGTGCCCGAGCTGCCAGAAGTTCAAGC
>DASWRR010000046.1:0-3909 GCA_036403055.1 Ilumatobacteraceae bacterium
GAGATCCACCGCGACGCGATCCATCCGGGTGAGCACATCCTGGTGATCGACGACGTGCTCGCGACGGGGGGCACGGCTGCCGCGACCGTGCGTATGGTCGAAGCACTCGGCGGCATCGTGGTCGGCGTCGGGTTTCTCATCGAGCTCGAAGATCTGGGCGGGCGCGCCAAGCTGCAGGGTCATCGCGTCGAAAGCCTCGCTAGGTACTGAGGAATCCCTGTGCCTGCCGTGGATCGCGTGCTCCCGTGGCGGCGGCACCAGAACGTCACCGCTGATGAACTGACACCGTTGCTCAGCGCATACCGGCGACGACACCCGAAAGCGCCGGTCGCGATGATCAACCGCGCCTACGAGACCGCGAAGGAAGCGCACCGGCATCAGTCACGCGGCAGCGGCGAGAGCTACATCAACCATCCGTTGGCCGTTGCACGCATCGTTGCCGACATCGGGCTCGACGAGATCTCGTTGGCCGCGGCGTTGCTCCACGACGCGGTCGAGGACACCGAGATCACGATCGCCGACGTCGAGGCAGCGTTCGGAGCCGAAGTCGCGGCAATCGTCGATGGCGTCACGAAGCTCGAACGGTTGCAGTTCGACTCCAAGGAAGCCCAGCAAGCCGCGACGATGCGCAAGATGCTCGTCGCGATGGCTCGTGACCTGCGCGTGCTCATCATCAAGCTCGCCGATCGCCTGCACAACATGCGCACGATCGCCGCGATGCCGAGCGAGAAGCAACGACGGATAGCGCAGGAGACGCTCGACATCTACGCGCCGTTGGCGCACCGCCTCGGCATGCAGGAGCTGAAGCAGCAACTCGAGGACCTGTCGTTCGCCTCGCTGTATCCCAAGCGCTTCGCCGAGCTCGACCACCTCGTCAGCACGAGAACGCCGGAACGCGAGGTGTACTTGGCGAAGGCCATCGCCGAGGTCGGTGGACGCTTGCACGATCTCAACATCGAGGCGGAGGTCACCGGTCGCGGCAAGCACCTGTGGAGCATCTACGAGAAGATGATGCAGAAGGGTCGCGAGTTCGACGACATCTTCGACCTCGTCGCGATTCGTGTGATCGTCGATTCCGTCAAGGATTGCTACGCCGCGCTCGGTTGCATTCACGGCAGTTATAAACCCGTGGTCGGCCGGTTCAAGGACTACATCGCGATGCCGAAGTTCAACCTGTACCAGAGCTTGCACACGACGGTGATCGGCCCCGGCGGCAAGGTCGTGGAGGTGCAGATCCGGTCGCAGGAGATGCACCAGCGAGCCGAATGGGGTGTTGCAGCGCACTGGTCGTACAAGGGCGATCCGTCGACCAGCACCGACATCGACTGGCTCAACCGGATCATCGACTGGCAGGCGGACATCTCCGACCCCGCAGCGTTCATGGAGAACCTGAAGACCGACCTGGAGCAGGACGAGGTCTTCGTGTTCACGCCGAAAGGCCGCGTGATCCCGCTTCCGGTCGGCTCGACCACCGTCGACTTCGCGTACGCAGTGCACACCGATGTCGGCCACGCCTGCATCGGGGCCAAGGTCAACGGACGGCTGGTCCCACTCGGCACGACGTTGCACAGCGGCGACACGTGCGAGATCTTCACGTCGAAGGTCGAGACGGCCGGGCCGTCGCGCGACTGGTTGCAGTTCGTCGCGTCGCCGAGGGCGCGCAACAAGATTCGTCAATGGTTCAGCCGCGAGCGACGAGTCGACATGATCGAGGCCGGTCGCGAGGAGCTCACCAAGGAGTTCCGTCGCGAGGGATTGCCGCTGCAGCGGATCTGGGACAGCAAGGTGCTGGCGGACGAGATCGCCGCGAGCTCGTATGCGGACCTCGATTCGGTGCTGGCCGCGATCGGCGAGCATCACGTGTCGGCCCGCTCGATCGCCCAGCGCGTGGCGCGCGGGTTTTCCCAAGGCACCGACGGCGAGCAGTTCTCCGTCGTCTCGCCGACGAGGCCCGACCGGCCGAACCGCCCGAGATCCGCCACCGGCGTTCACGTCGAAGGTCTCGACGACATCCTCGTTCGTCTGTCGCGGTGCTGTACACCGGTGCCGGGCGACGACATCGTCGGATTCGTGACGCGCGGCCGCGGGGTGTCTGTCCATCGCGCGGATTGCGCGAACGCGGAGAGCTTGATGAGCGATCAGGCCGCACGGCTGATCGACGTCGACTGGGACGGCGACCGCACAAAGGCGATCTTCCGCGCAGGTGTCGAGGTCGTTGCGCTCGACCGTTCGCGCCTGCTGCGCGACGTCGCGAATGCGCTCAGCGAGCAGCACGTCAACATCGTGTCGTGCAGCACTCATACCGGCGGCGACCGTGTCGCCAAGATGCGGTTCGAGTTCGAGCTGGCCGACCCGAGCCACCTCGAGTCGGTGCTGCGGACGATCAAGCAGATCGACGCGGTCTACGACGCCTACCGACTCGTCCCCGGCAAGTCCGGCTGACCACAAACCTCGGTTGTCATGTCACGACCGTCCTGGAGACGGTCAGCGTGTGACAACCCGGTGGTCGCTGAGGGCTCGGGACGCTTGGGGCCGCCGATATGTCCCACTGACCAGGAAAACGTCGGCGATAGCCTTGGGCGACATGCCTGAATTCCAGACGAGCCCGGGGATGCGCGACATCCTGCCGCCGGAGTCGGCGCGTTGGCGACGCTTCGTCACCGTGTTCGCGGAAGTCGTGGAAGCCGCTGCATACGGACAGGTGATCTCGCCGATGCTCGAAGATCTGGGCGTCTTCCAGCGCATCGGCGACGCGACCGATGTCGTCACCAAGGAGATGTACGACTTCGTCGACAAGGGCGGCCGCCACGTGGCGCTGCGACCGGAGCTCACCGCCTCGGTCTGCCGTGCGTTCGTCCAACATCGGCCGCTCACACCGTGGAAGGTGTGGTACACGGGTTCGCAGTTCCGCTATGAGAAGCCACAGCGCGGCCGGTACCGCCAGTTCGATCAGGTGGGCATCGAAGTGCTCGGTGCGAACGATCCGTTCCTCGACGTCGAGGTCATCGCACTCGGTTGGGAGTTCTACAAAGCACTCGGACTGAGCCAGGTGAAGCTGCTGTTGAACTCGCTCGGGGAGCCTGACGACCGAGCGCGATACGTCGCTGCCCTGCGCGAGTACTTCATCGCGAATCGCGACGCGTTGTCGCCGGAGAGCCAAGCCACGCTCGACAAGAACGCGCTCAGGGTTCTTGATTCGAAGCGGCACGGTGATGCTGCCGTCATCGCTGCCGCGCCGCGCATCGCCGACTTCTACAGTCCCGAGGCGGCGCTCCACTTCGAACGCGTCCAGACCGGCTTGACGGCGATCGGCATCCCGTTCACGATCGACGACACGTTGGTGCGCGGATTGGACTACTACCGGCACACCACGTTCGAGTATCAGGGCGGCACGCTCGACTCGGCGCAGAACGCGCTGGGTGGAGGTGGTCGTTACGACGGCCTCGTCGAATCGCTCGGTGGTCCGCCAACGCACGGCATCGGCTTCGCGCTGGGACTCGACCGCACGTTGATCGCGTGTGATGACGAAGGTGTCTTCCCGGCCGAGCCGCTGTCGCTGGATGCCTTCGTCGTCGATACCACTGGCGGCCTCGAGGCGCTTCGGCTCACCGAGGAGCTTCGTGCGGCAGGCCTCTCCGCTGACCGCGCGTACGAAGATCGCAGCATGAAGGCGCAGATGAAAGTTGCCGATCGCAGTGGCGCCGCGGTCGCCGTCATCATCGGGAGCAACGAGCTTGCCGAAGGCGCTGTTACGGTTCGCCCGCTGCGCACGAACGACGGTCAACAAAAGATTGCTCGCGCGACACTGATCGATCACCTGAGGAAAGCCCGTACATGAGCACGACATCAATGCGCACACACCAGTGCGGTCAACTTCGTCCCGAGCACATCGGCCAGACGGTCAACTTG
>DASWRR010000047.1:0-11710 GCA_036403055.1 Ilumatobacteraceae bacterium
GTTGCTGCATTTGCAACAAGATCGCCCATGTCGACGAACCCGCCGATCGCCGTCAGAATGCCGAGAGCGACGCCGAGAAGTCGCTTCACGAGACCGACTCGAGGAACGAGTTCAGCGCGGCCGAGTCCGTGGTGAGCGGGGCGGCGACGTGGTCCAACCCAACGAGCACTCCGCGGCGGGCCGCGACGCGCACCGCCGCAATGTGATCCATCGCATCGTGCAGCAACGCGTCGAGCTCGGCTCGGACTTCGTCGGACGCGTGGTCGGGTGGTTGGATCGAATCGAAGTCGCCCTGCACATCGTTCAACGAATCTTCCTGCTCTGAGATCGTGATGCCGGTGTACGGACCGAACGAATCACCGCGCCCTGCCGTCTCGGCCATCAGCCGAACCGTCTCGACCGACGACAACGCCTTTTGCGCGGTCGTCTTGGCTTTGCGTTGGAAGTCATCGCGAGTGCGCGCCGGCCCGACCAAGTGCGGGGCACATCCGGCGTTCGACATCACCACAACCAGTGCGACCGCCATCGCACAACGCCGCGCCGGGAACTCTCCGCGCATCGCCGAGCAAGTACCCGGAGCGCGTTCCTTCAAAACAGGTCAGCCGCTCATTCCGTCCGGCTGCTCGCGACCGGGGCGAAGTGGACCGTCGGCCTCGTCGTCCGGTGTGTTCCCGATGAGTGGTCCGGAGTCCTCGTCTCCTGTCGGCGGCTCGTCGAGCGGGCGATCCGCGGGGCCGGGTCGCTGGTCGGCATGCTCAGCGCCGGGACCAGCGTCGGGGATGTCGCCGCCCTCGGCAGGTTCATCCTGTACGGGTCTGTTCATCGATGTCATCGCGGGCGGGTACCCAGTGGAAGTTGTCGCCAATCGGGGTGAGTTCATCGCGCCGACGTTTGGCGCGACACCGGACCGGTTACGCGCACGACGTGAGCGCAGCAGCGGAGCGGTCGTCCGTCGACACGAAGGAACTCGACCGTCTGGCGCGGCGAGAGATGGACATCCGTCTCACATCCGTCCAGCGGCGCGCCATCGAATCCGTGATCGCCGGTCGCGACACCCTGCTCGTCAGCCCGACAGGGTCCGGAAAATCGGCGGTCTACCAAGTCGCCGGAGCGCTGCTCGAAGGCATCACCGTGGTGGTGTCGCCATTGATCGCGTTGCAGGAGGATCAATGCCTGCGATTGAACGAGATGAACATCGGCACGGCTGTCACTGTCAACTCGATGGGGGGCAATCGACGACGCGCCGACGCGCTCCGACAGATCGCTTCGGGAGCAGCGCAGTTCGCGCTGCTGGGCCCGGAGCAGTTGCGCACCTCCGACGTCCGCGACGTTCTCTCCTCTGCCGCCATCGATCGATTGATCGTCGATGAAGCGCACTGCATCGACAGCTGGGGACCCGATCTCCGCCCCGACTTCCTCGCGCTCGGTGCGACACGACCGCTGCTTCGCAATCCACCGGTGTTGGCGCTGACGGCGACCGCTGCTCCGCATGTCCGTACAGAGATAGCGCGAGCTTTGCGCATGGTCGATGTGGAAGAGGTCGTCACCGAAGTCGAGCGCGAGAACATCGACATCATCATCCGCCGCCACGCCGACCGACAGGTCGCGATCGACGAGATGCAACGACAGATCGACGCGACTGACGGTCGTGGGCTCGTGTACGTCGGCTCGCGGCGCGAGACGACGGAGCTCGCCGACCTCCTCGACCGTCCACATCGCCGAGCCGTCGCCTACCACGGCTCGCTGCGCTCGGCCGAACGAGAGAAGGTTCATGCTCTGTTTCGTTCGGAGCAGCCGGTGGTGGTCGTGGCGACGAACGCATTCGGTCTCGGAATCGACGCGCCCGACGTGCGGTTCGTGCACCATCTCGACGCGCCCGAGACGATCGACAGCTACTACCAGGAGCTCGGCCGCGCCGGCAGGGACGGCGATGCTGCCACTGCGGTCCTGCACGTGACGCAGGGGCGCGCTGGATCTCGCCGGTTCGCTGCAGGGGCGTCGGTGCCCGACCTGCATCTGTGCGGCGCGATCGTCGATCGTGCAGGGACGGCGGACGCCGACCTCGAGTCACTGCGTCGCGACCTCGGTTGTCCACGCGGGCGGGTGTTGCAAGCGGTGCGGCTGCTCGAGGACGCCGGTGTCGTGCATCTCACGGCCGACCTCGCTGTGGCCCGCGGTGACGAGGACTTCGATGAGCATCGCGACCACATCTGCCAGGCGATCGAACAGCGCGCGGCTCTACTCGCGTCACGCCGCGAGATGATGCGAAGCTTCGTCGAGTCCGACGCGTGCCGATGGAGTCTGGTCACCGGATATCTGGGTTCACCAGAGCTCGAGACGTGCGGTCACTGCGACACGTGCGGCGATCTCGACCGAGGGCGAAGTCGTGGCGAGGGCGAAGTACGCGTTCGCCACGTCGAGTTCGGCGAGGGGTCGGTCGTCGACAACGACGGCGACAGGATCGTCGTGCTGTTCGACAAGGTCGGTTACAAGACTCTGTCGCAGAAGCTCGTTGCCGAGGAGGATCTCCTCGACGAGATCTCGGACACGCGATGACATGACCTACATCGTCGCTCCGGCAGTGCTCCGCCGAGAGCGCTCCGCCTAGTGTTGCAGCTGCTAGACGACGGTTGGAGGAACTCATGGGGACGAAGCGGCTTGTCTTCCGCATGGCCGCGCTCACATCTGTGATCGCGATCGTGCCGACAGTGGCTGTGCCGGTGGGGACAGCTGTCGTCTCGGCCGCGGCGCCACCACAGTTCATCGTCGGAACACCGAACGACCTCACCTCGGGCGCGTCGTGCTCCGTCGGTGTCGCGACACCGTCGTGTTCGTTGCGCGCTGCGGTCGCGGCTGCAAACGCGTCGACGGGGGCCACGATCACCGTCCCGGCCGGAAACTACGTCCTCAACGGCGGAGCGGGCGCCGACACCGGCGACCTCGACCTGACCAAGCCCGTCACCATCATCGGCGCCGGCAAGCCGAGCGGTGTCACGGCCACGACGATCGTCGGATTCGGTGATCGAGTGTTCGATCTCGCGTCCACCGCGACGACCGTGACCATTCGAGGAGTGCAGATCTCCGGCGGCAATCCTGGCGCGAACAGCGGCGGCGGGATTCGGACCGCGGCCTACACCAACCTCACGCTGATCGAGAGCACAGTCACCGGGAACACTGCAAAGGAAGGTGGCGGCGTCCACAACTCAGGAACGCTGACGATCGACCGCAGCACGCTGTCCGGCAACACAGCTTCCGGCAAGGGAGGCGGCGTCTTGAACGCCGGCACCGCGACGCTGCGCAACTCGACGGTCAACGGCAATGCCGCCGGCGGAGGCGGCGGCGTCGCGAGCAGCGGGTCGGTGCTCATCGTGCACTCGGACGTCACCAGCAACACCTCCAACAACTCAAACGGCGGCGGCCTCTACCGCGTCGGTGGTGCGTTCACGGTCAAGAGCTCGATCATCTCGCACAACAACGCGCTCACTGGACGCGATTGCTACGGCACACCCACGTTCCAAGGCGTCAACCTCGTCGAGAGCACGCCAGGTTGCAGCCCTGTCGGCACGGTGATCCAACTCGACCCGGCGCTGGACGCACTCGCGGACAACGGTGGCCCCACCAAGACGCAGATGCCGCGTGCTGGCAGTCCTGTCATCGACGCCACGCCGTGCGATCCCGGGATCGTGATCGATCAGCGCAACTTCGTCCGGCCGTCCGGCATCGCCTGCGATCTCGGCTCGGTCGAACTCGCTCCGCTGACGTTCAGCGTCTCGCTCGCTGCGACGCCGAGCCAGGTGAGGGTCGGCGTGCAGACAGTTCCGATCGCGAACATTCCGACGTCAGTCCTCGCGACCGCGTACCCGTCGTCGTCAGCGGGTACGACGTCCGACACCGCGCTCGCTCGAATTGCGCTTGCTCGCATCGCACTGGCGCGCATCGACGTGAAGAACAGCGCGCTCGCTCGCATCGCGCTCGCCCGCATCATCCTCCAAGACCTTGCGTTGGCTCGGATCAGCCTCGCGGACACCGCGCTTGCTCGCATCCTGATCACCGAAGTCAACGTCGACGGAGGTTGGGAGGCGTTGCTCGCAGGGAGCGCATTGGCCAACGTGCCGTTGCAGACGTTGACGATGGCCGACGTGCTCGCCGATCCGATTGCCGGACCGCGACTGCAAGCGCTCGACCTCACCAAGCTCGATGTCAACTCGACGCTGCTCGGTGAGCTCCCGTTGGTCCTCTTCGCGTTCGCCGGCCAGACGTTCGACACGCTGCCACCCGACTCGACGAGCACCGTCCCCGCGGTGGACCAGTGGTCGACGATCCTCGGCATCCCGGCTGCCGATCTCGCCGGGAAGACGCCGCTGTCGACGGCGCTCGCCCGCATCGACGTCTCCGATGCTGCACTCGCTCGCATCGCGCTCGCACGCATCGATCTGCTCGCGTCAGCGCTCGCCCGTATCGCCCTTGCTCGAATCGATGTCGACAACGCAGCACTCGCTCGAATTGCGTTGGCCCGGATCGACATCGCCAACACTGCGCTCGCGCGCATCGCGCTTGCCCGCATCGCGATCGACAGCACGGCGTTGGCGCGCATCGCGCTGGCGCGCATCGCACTCGCCCGCATCGACATCGTCGGATCCGGGCTCGCCAACATCGCGCTCGGTGGGCTGTCTGCCGCGAGCCTGGCGACGTTCGTCGACTGCACGAAGGTCAGTTGCACGGCCGGGACCCTCGGACAGGCGGCGACCGCCGGCGCGATCCTGGCAACTGCGACGATCGCCTCGTTGGTGCTCGCGCTGCAGGGCACGACTGCCGGTGCTCAGGTCGGCGATCTGCTCACCGCAGCGAATCAGGCAATGACCGCCGACGGGATCGAGTTGGCAGATCTGTTGCGACTGCTTGCGGGAACCCCGCTCGCCGGGTTCACGCTCGCCGATCTCTTCCCTGCGCTGTTCGCCGACGCCGACCTGCCGTGGCAGGACATCAACCTCGAAGCGACGCCGTTGCAGAACCTCGGTGCCCCGCTGGTTCCGCCGGCCACGTTCACCACGACGATCACCGTCGGCAACGCCGCGCCGAACGTGTCACTCGCGCTGACCCTTCCGGCCGGGTTCGCCGCAGTGCCGGACAGTGCGATCTTCGACGCCAACGGGGCCGCCGCACCTGCACCGGTTTCCGTCCCGCTGCCGGCCGCCACGGTCGCCGGTGCGACGTTGTCGTTCAACCTTGTCGCCGTCCCGCCCGGAACGCACACGCTGACCGTCCAGGCGCGTGCGGGGATTCGGACCGGCGTCGTCCAAGCGACCGTCAACGGAACCGCGACAGCGGGATCGGCCGTCAAGACATCGTCGTCGAGCGCACGCCTGGAAGTGGTCGAAAACCCGGACAGCTCTTTCGGGCCGCTCAGCTCCGACGCGCTGTACGTCGGGCACCTCGTGTCGGCCGGAGATGACGACACGTACACGACAACGTTCCAAGTCACGCCGCAACAAGCAGCAGACGGCGTCAAGGCAAGCGTGTACCTCTCCAACCTCGCCGTCGACTACGACCTCGCCGTGTTCGGACCGGTGGCCGCGCCGCTTCGCGGGCAGCCGGTCGACAGCTTCATCCCCGTCGACGATCACCAGATCGGTGGAGACCCGACATCGGAAGCGGTCGCGCCGGACGCGCAGTTCGACATCCCGCTGTCGGCACCTCCTGGCTCCGGCCTCGTCGGACTCTCGGCGAACCGCTCGACGGCGGAGGAGAGGGTCGACCTGGGCGACCTCCACGCCGGGACGTACACCATCCAAGTGTCCGGTTACAACGGTGCGTTCTCCGACTTGCCGTTCACGCTTCGAGTTCGTACCCAGTCGCTCGGACTCGCACCGTGCGCCGCATCCAACTTCGGCGCGAAGTCCGCTGCGACGATCGCGCCGACACTTCCCGCCGGCATGGACACCCTTTTCGTGGTGCCGACGAACCGGCTCCGTCAACTGTGGGGCGACGCCGACACCACTGCCGTGATGAACCGGGTGCAGGCGTTCGTGACCGCACGCCCGGGCGGCGTCATCGCTGGCATTCTGCCCGTCGACGGTGCATACGACTCATGGGACGCGAACCGCTGTTCACCGGACGCGGCCAACGATGTCGCCCGCCAGATCGGCACTGCGATCGACACGGTGCAAGCCACGAACCCGACGTTGCAGCACCTCGTGCTCGTCGGCGACGACACGGCACTGCCCTTCTTCCGAGTGGCCGACGGCACCGCGACCGCGAACGAATCGAACTACGCCGAGGGCTTCGTTGGGAACAATCGCCTCGTCGGCAGCCTCGCCCGCGGCTACATCCAGACGGACGATCCGTATGCGACGGCTCGCGGTGTCTCGTTGAGCGGCCGCGAGCTGTTCGTCCCGGGCCTTGCCGTCGGTCGACTCGTCGAGTCGAAGGACGACATCGTCAAGGCACTGGACACCTTCACGCAGTTCAACGGCCAGCTCGATCCGGCGACTACGAGCTCCGCACTCGTCACGGGCTACGACTTCCTCACTGACGGGTCGCAAACCGTCGCAGATGCGTTGACGGCCGACAAGTTCGTGACGAACTCACTCATCAATGACACGTGGACGAAGGCCGAACTCACCAACGCGTTCGTCGCCGGTGATCCGGCCGTTGCTTCGATCAACGCGCACTTCGATCACAACCGTGCCCTGCCGGCAGACCAGAACGCAGCCGGCACGCAGACTGATCTGTTCACACCCGCCGACCTGCCGTCGGACGACCGCTTCGCCAACGGTCTGTTCTTCAGCATGGGTTGTCACGGCGGTTTGAGCGTGTCCGACATCGAGCTCGGTGTCTCGCCCGACTCCGTCGACTGGGCGCAATCGTTCTCCGGCCGCGGAGCTCAGTGGATCGCCAACACTGGCTTCGGTTACGGCGACACCGAGCTGGTGTCGTACTCAGAGCGGCTGATGTCGCTGTTCGCCAAGGAGCTCGCGACCGACGGTTCGTTGACCACGGGTGAGGCGTTGTCGCTCGCCAAGCGTGACTACGCCAAGACGACACAGGTGTGGAGCCCATACGACGAGAAGGCGCTGCAAGAGGTCGTGCACTACGGCCTCCCGATGTACCGGATCGCAGCAACGCCATCCAGCGCAGCAGCACCGATCGTCGCAGTGGTGTCGGCCACCGCTGCGCCGGGTCTTGCGACCTCACCGGATCCCATCACGTCGGTGCCCGCGGCGGCGGTCACCTTGAACATGACCGGCGTCGTACGCAACGACTCGACAACACAAGACTCGTTCTACTCACTCGACGGCAACACGCTGCAGGTCAAGGATCGACCGGTGGAGCCGTTGTCGGTTACCGATGTGCGCATCGCGTCGACCGACCCGGCGGCGGGGCGCCAGCCGCACGGCGCGTTGGTCAGTGCCTTGACGTCGCACGAAGTTCAATCATCTCCAGGTGTCACAGAGTCGTTCGCGCCGTACATCTCGCACCCGGTGATCGACCGGAGCGGGAACGAGGTGCTCGCTGACACGACGGGTGATGCGATCTTCCCTGCAACCCTGGCGCGAGCGACGCGGTCAAGCGACGCCGTCGGCAACCCCGTCGGCACGCTGCTGTTCTCCGCTGGACAGTTCCGGCCCACCGGACCGGGGGTCGGCCAACAGCGACTGTTCGACACCGCAACCGTTCAAGTGCTGTACGGCACCGGCGACGACTTCGTGCCGCCGACCATCGCCACTTCGCGTGGAGCGTTGGTGTCCGCCGGGTTGACGCAGACTGCCGGCTTCGACGTCGACACCGATTCGACAGCTCGCCGTGTGCTGATCCTGTTCAAGGCAAACGGCGACCGGGTGTGGCGAAGCGTCGACTTGGTCAACACCGCGACAGGGACGGGCCCGGCCCACTGGACGGGTGGCGCGGTCGTTCCTGCCGCGCTCCCCGAGCTCGAGTTCTTCGCTCAGGCGTGCGACTCGAACGGCAACTGCTCGACGAGCAACAACAAGGCGTCCAACTTCGTCACCGTGCGCGCCCTCGTCGACCCCGACCTTCGCGTCAACGCCGTCGGCCCGATCGTCAACGGGTGGTTCATCTCCCCGCCGGTGCTCGCGACGATCACGGGCGCCGACCCGACCTGCGCGATCCAGTACAACCTCGATGGCGCCGGCTGGATCAACTACGCGGGGAACGCGTTGTCGATCGTGGGCGAGGGGATTCACCTGCTGCAGGCACGCGACAACTGTGGCAACAACTCGCTCGGTGTGATTCCCATCGACACGAAGGCGCCGCTGCTGACGACCGTGACGACACCCGCGCCCGCACCGACGTGGACCACCTCAGCCGCGTCGGTGACGATCAGCGCGATCGACCCAGGCGGCTCCGGCGTCGCCTCGATCACCTATCGGATCGACCAGGGTCCCGTTCAACAGGCAACGGGCGAGTCGGTGGCCGTTCCGATCACGGCCGAGGGCACCACCACCATCACGTACTCCGCCACTGACGCTGCAGGAAACAAGAGCGCCGATGCGACGACGACGATTCGCATCGACACCGCGAGTCCGACGACGAGCGCCACCATCACGGGCGGCACGCTCGGCAGCAACGGTTGGTACACGTCGAACCCCGCGGTCACGATCTCGGCCACCGACGCAACGTCCGGCGTGGCATCGATCGACTGGTCGACCGCGCCGCCGGCGTTCACCACCGTGATCAACAGCGCGAGCACGAACCCGTTCAACACCACCGTGCCCGTCACCGCTGAAGGGGCCACCACGGTCACCTACAACGCGGTCGATGTCGCCGGCAACCGCGCGAGCAACTCGTCCATCGTCGTGAACGTCGACCGCACACCGCCGACCATCAGCTGTGCTGCCGACGTCACGCGTTGGTACGCCGCCAATCAGACAGTCACGTGCACTGCCACCGACGCTGTCTCGGGATTGGCCGGCGTGGCACCCATCACCCTCTCGACGGCGGTCCCCGCCGGCACCGAGACGGCGTCCGCGGTCACCAACTCGGCGCAGGTCTGCGACATCGCCGGCAACTGCACGACGGCGGGACCGCTGACGTTCAAGATCGATCTCAAGGCACCCACGGTGTCGTGCACACCGCCAGTTGCCACGCCGTGGTACTCGTCCAACGTCAGCGTTCCGTGCACGGCGACCGACGCTGGGTCAGGTCTCGCCGCAGCATCGCCGGCGACCTTCAGTGTGGCGACGTCGATCGCCGCTGGTGCAGGGAGCGCAACCGCCGCGACATCTGCGCAGGTCGTCACCGACGTTGCCGGCAACTCGGTCACGGCCGGCCCATACGGTCCGTTCAAGGTCGACCTCCAGCCACCGACGATCGCGATCACGACGCCGAGTGCGACAGGGAACATTGTCATCGGTGCCGTCGTGACCCCGGTGTTCAGCTGTGCGGATGCACACTCCGGCATCGCTTCGTGCACCGGGAGCTCGGCAACGCTCGACACGTCGACACTCGGCACACGAACGTTCACGGTGACTGCCGTCGACCTTGCCGGGAACAGGGCGACGCTCAGCCGCTCGTACACCGTTGGGTACAAGGTGTGCCTGCAGTACGACCCGGTCAAGGCGAACCCCCTGGGGGGCACGATGGTCGTGAAAGTTCAGCTGTGCAATGCTGCAGGCGTGAACGTCTCGTCGCCTTCGATTGCAGTGGTGGCGACATTGATCGACGGGTCGGTCGCACCGCCACCGAACTTCCAAGGCAACTCGAACAACGGGAACGTCTTCCGGTACTCGACCGGGATGTACATCTACAACCTCGACACCAGCAAGCTCCCGACGATCGGCGCGGGCGTCCACTCACTCGGATTCACCGTGAACGGTGCCGGAACCTATGCGGCTCAATTCACGTTGAAATGAGGCCGACGGGTGGTCGTGACGCTGTACGGGGCTGAACAGCACGTCGCCACGTTGGCGTCGTACGTTCCTCATCTCGTCGCGGCGTGGGATCCACCGACCGAAGGTCCGGGCTGGATCGAGCTCGACGGCACGCTCGTCTCTGCTGACATCTCAGGATTCACGGCGCTGTCCGAACGGCTGGCGCGCCTCGGCCGCGAAGGCGCAGAGGAGCTGACCAACGTCTTGAACGACTGCTTCGAGCGAATGATCGAGGCGGTACACGTTCAGTTCGGCGACATCTTGAAGTTCGGCGGCGATGCGTTGTTGATCCTCTTCACCGGTCCCGACCACGCCGCTCGCGCATCTCGTGCCGCGATCGACATGCGCAGCGTCGTCGCTCGACCGCTCATCGGCATCACCGCCGGGCGCGTCCAGCTCGCCATCTCGCAGGGGATGCACTCCGGACGCTTCACCGTCTACTCGTTCGACGTCGGGCACACCGATCTCGTGGTCACCGGGTCGGGCGCGACGGAGACAGTGGAATGCGAGTCGATGGCGAACCCCGGTGAGATCCTCGTGAGCAGTGCGACGGCCGAGCTCCTGCCGGCACACGTGACGGGCGATGCGCTCGAGCGCGGCCGTCGCCTGTTGATCGGCGTTCCGGCAGTCACGGCACACGTCCACGATCCGGCGACGCATCGAATCGACGCCGACCCGGCGCGCTACATCCCGGCGGCGCAATGCGACCAGATCCTCGTCGGCGCTCCGGCGGAGCACCGGCGGGTGACCGTCGCATTCATGAAGTTCTCGCACACCGATCACCTCGAGCTGCAAGGACCCGACGTCGTCGCGGAACATCTGCAACGACTGCTCTCGATCGTGGCAGAAGAGGTGCGGCAGAACGGTGTGCATTGGATGGCCACCGACATCGTTGCCGACGGCGGCAAGATCATCCTTGCGGCTGGGGCACCGATTGCATCGGGCGACGACGAAGACCGCATGCTGCGAGCAGCTCGCACCATCATCGAGCGAACGACGGACTTCGACGTTCGCATCGGAGTGAACTGTGGCCCGGTGTTCGTCGGCGACCTCGGGTCCTCGCGTCGCAGGACGTTCACGATGATGGGCGACGCTGTCAACCTCGCCGCCCGCCTGATGACCAAGGCGAGCACAGGTCAGGTCGTTGCATCGACGGCGCTGACCGATCGGGCCCGCAGCCGGTATCAGCTCGACAAGCTCGACCCGTTCTTCGTGAAGGGCAAGGCCGAGCCGATCGACGCATCCGTGCTCGGACGACTCGAGGGTCGCGACGCGGGCATCAGTGGACGCACCTTGCCGCTCATCGGACGCCAACGCGAGCTCGCGATGCTCGAGCGCGTCGTCCACGGGGCACGCGCCGGCCATGGCGGGGTCGTCGAGGTCGCAGGCGACGCCGGAGCGGGCAAGAGCCGGCTCATCGACGAGGTTCGCGACCGCGCCGCCCTCCCCCACGTGACGGTGATCTGTGGTCAGTACGCACGGTCGTCGCCGTATTTCGTCCTGCGGCTGCTGTTGCGGACGTTGTCGGGCTCAGCGCTCGTGACCCCCGCCGATGAAGCCGGCATCGCACTGGCGAAATGGGTCGCGCGTGTCGCGCCCGAGCAGTTGCCGTGGCTTCCGCTGATCGGACTCGTCGCGGATGCCGACGTGGCGCCGACCGCCGAAGCGGAGCGAATCGCACCGGCGTTCCGTCGGGAGCGAACCCACCGTGCAGTTGCCGATCTGCTGACGACGGCCGTGCGCAATCCGTCGCTGCTCGTCATCGAAGACGTCCAGTGGATCGACGACGCGTCGCGCGACGCGCTCGGGACCGTCTTCGA
>DASWRR010000048.1:0-6997 GCA_036403055.1 Ilumatobacteraceae bacterium
CTGTCGGCGCGGGAGTGGCGATCGTCGGCATCATCGCCGCGATCGGCGCTTACACCGGACTGTTGAAGACCGACGGAGTCGGCAACAACGCAGTGTTCGGGATCATTTCCCTGATCGGTGTCACGCTCATGATCGTCGGCACCGCGCTGGCCCGCTGGATCGCCCGCGGCCGCGACGTAACCGTCGTCGACAGCCTGCCGCCGGCCGCCGCACGTCGGCTGGCAATCGGCGTCGGCTGCATGGTCCTCGCCTGTCTCACACCGATCCCGTTCGACCGGCACCAGCGCGACGCCATCCTCACGTGGACGGCGCCGCACCTGCGCCCGGTACTCGCGATCATCGCCGCCCTTCTCGGTATCGCGCTCGCCGTGCGAACAATGATTCCGCAGATGCGCGAACAGAAGAAGAAGAAGGCATCGAGCTTCGGCAAGTTGGGTGTGTTCGCGCTGTACTCCGGTCTGCTCGTGATGACGCTGCTCATCTGCTTCTTGCAGCTCACCACCGTGCAGGCGCTTCGGGCAATCGGAATGCTGATCCTCAGCGGCGTCGGGCTGACGTTCATGATGTTGGCCCGTGGCATCGCCGGTCGGTCCAACAAGCGCTGGCAGCTGCTGATCGGTCTGCTCGTTGCGGCGTCGATCGTGGTGTTGGGATTCGTCGTGCGCGCCGACTCCGGTGCCGTGCGCTTCCGGACCGGTTTCTTCGGAGCGATGATGATCGGCGCGATGGCCATCGTCGCGAACACGCTCGTCGAGTACCTGATGGAGAAGCGAACGCACGCCGATGCTCACGCCGATCGGCTCGGCAAGCGGCTGCAGATGGTCGGTGGCGGCGCAGCGTTCATCGGTCTCATCATTCGACTCGTGTGGTCGAACCTCTCGCCCGAGCACGCCGCAGCGGTCAAGGCCGCAGGTGGATCCGTCGGTCAGAACGTCCTTCGCGAGACGGTCGTGTGGTGGCTGCTGGTCGCTGCGATCGGCTCGTACATCTTGGTGAAGACGAAGTGGGGCAACTGGGTGTTCGCCGTCGGCGGCAACAAGGAGGCCGCACGAGCGGTCGGTGTGCCTGCCAACCAGGTGAAGGTCGGCCTGTTCGTGACCGTTTCGTTGTGCGGTTGCCTGGCCGGCACGTTGATCGCGTTGCGCTACGGCACCGTCCAGGCGAACCAAGGTACGGGCCTCGAGTTCGAGTACATCATTGCTGCGGTCGTCGGCGGATGTCTGTTGACCGGCGGGTACGGATCGGTCGTCGGCGCCAGTCTCGGCTCGGCGATCATGGCGATCTCGGTCGTCGGCGTGCAGACGACTCCATGGAACTCCGACGGACGTTTCGCCTTCCTCGGCGGCGTGCTGCTGCTCGCCGTGCTCGTCAACAACTTCATCCGCAAGAAGGCTCAGGAGGCACGATGACCATCACCGAGGACAGTCTCGCGGTCGCGGCGAAAGGCGAGCACGCGCTGCTCGAACTCCGCAACATCTGCAAGTACTTCGGCAACGTCACGGCGTTGGAGAACATCACCACCAGGGTCGAGGCCGGCAAGGTCACGTGCGTGCTCGGCGACAACGGTGCCGGCAAGTCGACCTTCATCAAGATCCTGTCCGGCGTGCACCAGCCGAGCTCCGGCGAGTACACGATGTACGGCTCTCCGGTGCACTTCACGACACCGCGCGACGCCCGCGCTGCGGGCATCGCGGCAGTGTTCCAGGACCTCGCGTTGGCACCGCTGCTGTCGGTGTGGAGGAACTTCTTCCTCGGCGTCGAGCCGATGCGCGGCGGTGTCTTGATGCGCAGCGCGTTCATGAAGAAGACCGCGAAGGAGGAGATGGCCAAGATGGGCATCGACCTTCGCGATGTCGATCAGCCGGTCGGCACGCTGTCCGGTGGTGAACGCCAGTCGGTCGCCATCGCCAGAGCCGTGTACTTCGGCGCACGCGTTCTCATCCTCGACGAGCCGACGTCCGCGCTCGGTGTCAAGCAGTCGGGCGTCGTGCTGAAGTACACCCGCGCCGCAGCCGATCGCGGCCTCGGCGTGATCTTCATCACGCACAACCCGAACCACGCGATTCCTGTCGGCGACCGCTTCTTGCTGCTCAACCGCGGGCACAGCCTCGGCGACTTCGCCAAGGACGAAATCTCGCGCACGGAGCTGACTCGATTGATGGCCGGCGGTGCGGAGCTGGAGCAGCTCGAGCACGAGATCGGTATCCGCTGACACTCGATGTCCGAACCCCGCGGCGCCAAGCTGGAGCTCTTGACGGTCGGCCGTATCAGCGTTGATCTGTATGCCAACGAGGCTGGTGCCAGCTTCATGGATCCGCAGACCTTCACGAAGTCGATCGGTGGTTCGGCGACGAACGTAGCAATCGCGGCGGCGCGTCTCGGCCATCGGTCCGCGGTGTTCACAAAGGTCGGCAACGATCCGTTCGGTGCGTACGTCCGTCACAAGCTCGAGTCGTTCGGCGTCGACACTCGGTACGTGTCCACGCATCCGTCGATGCCGACACCGCTCGCATTTGCCGCGATGGACCCGCCGGAGGACCCGACGCTGTTGATGTATCGGTACCCGATGGGTCCGGATCAGACGCTCGAGATCTCCGAGATCGATCGCGACGTAGCCGCGAGTGTTCCGATCCTGTGGCTGACCGGTGCGTGGTTCAGCGCAGCCCCGGCGCGCGAGACGTGCTGGGAGCTGCTCTCGATCCGCGAGCGTCGTCCGCACACCGTGTTCGACATCGACTACCGGGCCAACTTCTGGCCGGACCGCGATGCGGCGGCAGCCGATCTCGGGCCGGTGCTCGACCACGTGACCGTCGCCGTCGGCAACCGGACCGAGTGCGATGTCGCGGTCGGTTCCAGCGATCCGAGCGAGGCGGCGCGGCGATTGCTCGGGCGCGGTCTCGAACTGGCGATCGTCAAGATGGGCGGTGAGGGAGTGCTCGTCGCGTCCGCAGAAGGGACTGCCGTCGTTCGACCTCACGTCGTCGAGGTCGTGTGTGGCCTCGGCGCCGGCGACGCGTTCGGCGGAATGCTCGCCCACGGCCTGCTCTCGGGATGGGAACCGGTTCGCATCGTCGAGTACTGCAACGTCGCGGGAGCGATCGTTGCGTCGCGGTTGTTGTGCTCGGACGCGATGCCGACGCTCACTGAAGTTGCCGAAGCGCTGGAGGACCGTCGTGTTGCTGGATGACGCCACGTATGCGTCGCTGACGGAAGCGAGGGTCAGCGCGCCGCACGAGATTGCCGAGGCGCTTGCAACGCGGCGGCGGCGAACGACGCTCACGCAGGACGGAATGCTGTTCATCGTCGCTGCCGATCACACGGCACGGGCGATGGTCGGCCTGTACGACGATCCGTTGGCGATGGCGGACCGTCGATCGATGCTCGATCGGTTGCTGACCGCGTTGGAGCATCCGCGCGTCGACGGCGTGCTGGGAAGCGCGGAGATCATCGACGATCTCGCGCTGCTCCAAGCTCTCCACGACAAGGTCGCCGTTGGCACGATGAACCGTGGCGGGCTCGCGGGTGCGAGTTGGACGATGGATGATCGCTTCACGGCGTACGACACCGCTCATCTACGCGCCGCGAACCTCGACGCGGGCAAGTTGCTGTTGCGCATCGACTACCACGACGCGGGAACGGTGCCCACACTCGCGAGCGCGGCGCAGGCCGTACAAGACCTCAACGACGCGCAGATGATGGCGATGGTCGAGCCGATTCCGTACACCAAGAACGACAAGGGCGAGGCGGTGTGGGACACGGACCCGCTCGCGCTCGTGAAGGCAATCGGGGTCAGTGCGGCGCTCGGGGGTTCGAGCGCGTACACGTGGCTGAAGATCCAGGCGACCGCCGACATCGCGACCGTCGCGAAGGTCACCACACAGCCGCTGCTGCTGCTCGGCGGTGCTCCGGGACCCGATCCCGAGGCGACGTTCGCCTTGTGGGAGGCTGCGTTGCATCAACCAACAGTCCGAGGGCTCGTGATCGGGAGGTCATTGTTGTATCCGGCGTCAGGAGACGTGGCCGGCGCGGTGACGCGCGCCGCGGACCTCGTCGAGCAAGCGGCAAAGGACCGGCGATGAACGCATCACTCCATCGACCAGCGGGCACGCTCGCCGACGGCGACCTCGCAGTTTCGCTGCGCCCGGACGATGCGGGCTGGACGTACTCAGGTCTCACTGTCGTCTCTTTGGCGCCCGGAGTAGAGCGCTCTATCGACCTCGGCGACAGCGAAGGCGTCGTGCTGCCGTTGTCCGCGATCGACGTCGATGTCGTGATCGATGCGCAGCCCTTCCACCTCGACGGGCGCACGTCCGTGTTCGACCGCGTCACGGACTTTGCATACGCGTCGCTCGGCGCACGCGTCACGCTCACCTCACCGGGCGGTGGCGATGTCGCGATCGCGACTGCGCGCTGCGAACGGCGACTCGCCGCCCGATACGGCGCGGCCGACGACGTCGCCGTGGAGTTACGTGGTTCCGGTCCGGCCACGCGGCAGGTCAACAACTTCCTCAGCCCGGAAGCGTGGCCCGATGCCGACAAGCTGATGTGCGTCGAACTCCTGACACCCGACGGAAACTGGTCGAGCTACCCGCCGCATCGTCATGACGACTCGCCGGAGTGCCCTGTCAACAACGAGGAGATCTACTACTTCCGCATCGGTGTCGCCGGTACGAGCGAGTACTCGGCCGAGGGGTTCGGGATGCACCGCACGTACACGCCGGACGGCTCGGTCGACGTCAACGTGGTGATCCACGACGGCGACGTGTTCTGCGTGCCGCGTGGCTACCACGGCCCGTGCATCGCGGCGCCCGGTTACCCGATGTACTACCTCAACGTCCTCGCCGGCCCGGCGGGGGAGCGGTCGATGGCGTTCTGCGATGACCCCGCGCATCACTGGGTTCGCGATACATGGGCGGACATGGCCACCGATCCGCGGTGTCCGATGACGACGAAGGACGGACGTACGACGTGACCACGACGCTGAGAATCGGTGTGATCGGCTTCGGCTGGATGGGACAGGCCCACAGCAGGGGCGTGCGACGTGCTCCGAGCTACTTCCTCGACCGCAACTACGAGCCGCAACTCGTCGTCGTCAGCGACACGGTGGAAGCCCGACGCGACGACGCCGTTCGATCGTTCGGTTACCAGCGGGCCGTCACGGACTGGCACGAGGTCGTCGACGCCGACGATGTCGACGTCGTCTTCGTGACAGCGCCCAACATGTTGCACGTCGAGATGGTCGAGGCCGCTGCGGCCGCTGGCAAGCAGGTGTTCTGCGAGAAGCCGGTCGGCGGCACGCCGCGCCAGACCGTCGTTGCCGAACGCGTCGCCCGGCAGGCCGGCATCATCACCGGCGTCGGCTACAACTACCGCTGGGCACCGCTCGTGCAGTACGCCAAGCATCTGATCACCAGCGGTGAGATCGGCGAGATCACGAACTACTACGGTCGGTTCTTCTCGATGTACGGGAGCGACCCGATGGGTCTGCTGTCGTGGCGGTTCCTCGTCGACCAGGCGGGCCACGGAGTGAGCACCGACATCCTCAGCCACTCCGTCGACCTCGGTCACTACCTCGTCGGTGGCATCACCAAGGTCATGGGAACGGGTGAGACGTTCATCAAGCAGCGTCCGTTGCCGACGGGTGGCGGCACGCACTACGACCGTGGCAAGCCAGGCGACCCGACGGGCGAGGTGACGAACGAGGACTACATCGGAATGATGTGTGTGTTCGACAACGGTGCGCGTGGCACGTTCGAGGCCTGCCGGTCGATGGTGGGGCCGGAAAGTCAGAACAGCTTCGAGGTGTATGGCACCAAGGGCGCGATCGCGTGGAACTTCGAGAAGATGAACGAGTTGCGCGTCTACGTCGCCGCCGAGCACAAGCACACCGGGTTCACGACGGTGTTCGGTGGCGATCGCTTCCCACCGCACGGCAACTTCGTTCCGGGGAGTGCCAACAGCATCGGGTTCGAAGATCTCATCTGCATCGAGGATCACGAGTTCCTGCAGTCCGTTGTCGCAGGCCGGCAGCACACTCCGGGCTTCACCGAGGCGTTGGCCTACGTGTCGGTGCAGGACGCAGTGCTGCGCAGTTGGGAAAGCGGTCGTTGGGAAGACGTCACTTCGCTGAAAGAGGACTGAGATGGGCACTACCAAACTGACAACTGCTGCTGCGATCGTGCGATACCTGATCGCCCAACGAACCGTGATCGACGATGTCGAGGTGCCGCTGTTCCCGGGTGTCTTCGCGATCTTCGGGCACGGCAACGTGACGAGCCTCGGGTTGGCGCTGCAAGAAGCCGGTGACGCGATGCCGACGTGGCGCGGCCAGAACGAACAGGGCATGGCACTCGCCGCGGTCGGCTACGCGAAGGCGGCGAACCGTCGTCAGATCATGGTGGCGACCTCGTCGATCGGGCCCGGCGCGCTCAACATGGTCACGGCGGCCGGTGTTGCGCACGCGAACCGGCTCCCGGTGCTGTTGCTCGCCGGCGACACCTTCGCCAGCCGTCTGCCCGATCCCGTGCTGCAACAGGTGGAGCACTTCGGTGACCCGACGATCACGGTCAACGACGCGTTCAAATCGGTGACACGTTACTGGGACCGCATCATGCGACCCGAGCAGATCATCCACTCGTTGCCGCATGCGGTGTCGGTGATGTTGAGCCCGGCCGATTGCGGTCCGGCGTTCCTCGCGCTCCCTCAAGACGTCCAGGCCGAGGCGTTCGACTTCCCCGACGAGTTCTTCGCAAAGACGGTCCATCGGATACCACGTCAGCGCGGCGACCTCGATCAGCTGGCGAGGGCCATCGACGCGCTGAAGGGCGCAGCGCGGCCGCTGATCATTGCCGGCGGCGGGGCACGGTACTCAGGGGCAGCAGCGGAGCTTGCAGCGTTCGCCGAAACACACAACGTGCCGGTCGTCGAGACCGTGGCGGGCCGGGCAATGCTGCCCGCGACGCATCCGATGAACGCCGGCCCGGTTGGCGTCACCGGT
>DASWRR010000049.1:0-7543 GCA_036403055.1 Ilumatobacteraceae bacterium
CCCGGGAACGAGGCCGACGGTCGAGATCGTCAGCTTGCGCGCCGACAAGCCGAAGTCGGTGTGCAGACGCTCGACCGATTCCCACACGATCGCCTCGTTCGCCAGCGGTTCGCCCATGCCCATGAACACGACATTGCCGAGCCGGCGCTCCATCTGCCGCGCCTCGCGCGCTGCCATGGCGACTTGTTCGACGATCTCGCCAACCGTGAGGTGACGTCCGAAGCCGGCCTGGCCGGTCGCACAGAAACCACAACCCATTGCGCAGCCGACCTGACTGCTGACGCACACCGTCACGCGGTCGGGGTACAGCATGAGCACCGTCTCGATCCGTCTGCCGTCGTGGAGCTGCCACAGGTACTTGACGGTGTCGCCTCCGTCGCTGACCCGTCGAACGACGACCTGAAGGGCCGGTACGAGACGCTCGCTCAGCGTCGCCCGCAGACCCTTCGGAAGGTTGGTCATCTCTGCCGGCGTCGCCAGGTTCTGGTAGAGGCCCTGCCAGATCTGGTCGATTCGATAGCGCGGCTCGCCCTCGAGCAGATCGGCAAGTTCCGACCGGCTGGGCTGGTACAGCGACTCGGTCACACGTGCTCCGCCAGTGCAACGTATTGGTCGATGTGAGCGCGCAGCACGTCGAGGCTGGCCGTCCAGAACGCCTCGTCGGAGACATCAAGACCGAAGACTGCGCCGAGCTCTTCCGCTGTGTTCATTCCCGCACGCGACAACACGTCGTCGTACGACATCTGGAAGCGCTCGCGATCGGCGCGGTACTTCGCGAAGAGACCGACACCGAACAGGAAGCCGTAGGTGTACGGCCAGTTGTAGAAGTGCGATCCGTAGTAGTGCGGCTTCACCGCCCACATGTACGGGTGAGCCGTCGTCTGATCGAGCCCGTCTCCGTACGCATCAGCCTGCGCCGACAGCATCATCTCGTTGAGCTCGGAGACGCCGAGCGTGCGGCGTTGGCGACGGGCGAACACCTCGGTCTCGAACGTGACGCGGCTGCGAATGTCCACGACGGTGTGCACGGCACTGGCGAGGTTGACGTCGAGCAACGCCAGCCGGTCGAGCCCGGTGAGGTGCTCCAAACCCTCTTCGACGACCAACGTCTCGCAGAAGATGCTCGCGGTTTCGGCGAGCGCCATCGGTAGGTGCCGTTGCAACGCCGTGCGATGAGCGAGCTGGGTGTTGTGGTAGGCGTGGCCGAGCTCGTGGGCTGTCGTCTGCGCCGAATCGACGCTGCCGTTCCAGTTGAGGAAAACGAGGGAACGGTCGTCGACGAACGGCATGCAGAACGCGCCGCCGCGCTTGCCTTCGCGCGGCCCGGCGTCGATCCACTGCTCGTCGATGGCGCGATCCACGAGACCGCCGAGCGGCTGGCTGTACGAGGCGAACGCACCGCGCACGATGTCGAGCCCGTCGGACCACGAGATCGAGTTCGGCGCGAACGGCAGGGGAGCGAACAGGTCGTACCACGGCAACGCCCCCGAGCGGCTGTGCAGCCGCGCTTTGGCGCGCATCCACCGGCGAAGGTCGGGGAGCGCTGCATCCACCGCTGATTGCATCGCGTCGAAGGTCGGGCGGCTGACGTTGTTCGCGAACAGCGACGCTTCGATCGGATCGTTCCAATGCCGCCGCCGGTTCACGGTATTGGCTTCGCCCTTGACCGCGTTGAGCGCCGAGGCGCATGCGACGGCGACGGTCGGCCAGGCGCGCATCTCCGCGTCGTACGCGGCCTCGCGCACGCTCGGGTGTGCATCGGTGGCGAGACCACGTATTGCGGCCATCGGCATGCGCTCGGGACCGTTCGGCAGTTCGACGGTCTCGGTGAGCTGTGACGTGACATCTGCGTGCAAGCGCTCCCACGCCGTCGAACCGGTCGTGCTCAGTTCGGCGTAGAGACCCTCTTCCGATTCGCTCATCTGATGCTCGGCGCGGGCGGCGAGAAAGGTCAACGGACCGCGGTGCTCGGCGACCTCGGTGCTGACCGCACTGAGCGCGTCGACACCGAGTGAGTTGACCCACTCGGCAAGTCGGGCGAACAACGGACGTTGCTGCGACTCGATCACCTCGAGCTCGCTCAGCAAGCCTTGCGCGGTCTCGTCGAAGCTGTCGGTGCTGACGGTCGCGTACACGTAGGCCACGACGAGCTCCGTGCGAAGCTCCGTGTCGTTGAGCGCTCGAAGCGCGGCATCCGCCGCCTGGCCATCCGCCGCGGTCACCGGACGGGGATCGCAGCGCCGGATCTCGTGTTCGTCGAACAGCGCCACGAGGCGAGTCGAGTCAGCGCCCACTTGTTCGAGGGCGTCGACGAACGACCGCGACTCGAACGACTCGTGGACGTCGGCGACGGTCCAGCGTGGAAGTGCCTCGGTCGTATCGCTCATGAAGGTCTGCTCCTGATCGTCTCCGCCATGTAGGCGTGGTCTTCGTGATGGACCGCGAATCCGAGTCGCTCGTACAGCGACATCGCCGCCGTGTTCGCGGCATCGACGTGCAACATACCGACGGTCACACCCCGGTCCGCAAGGCTGTGCAGACCGGCGATCGTCAGCGCCTTGCCGAGTCCGAGACCGTGGAAGGACGGGTCGACGCCGATCACGTAGATCTCGCCGAGGCGCGGCTCGACCTCCTCGTGCACCTTCGTCCAACAGAAGGCGGTGAGCCGTCCATCGCGTTCATGCAATCGAAAGCCAGCGGGATAGAACCACGGCTCGAGCTCGCGAAGCCTGAGCGTCTCCATCGTCCACCCACCTTGCTCGGGATGACCGAGGAACGCAGCGTTGTTGACGCGCAACCACTCCGCCTCGTCGCGTCCGACGACGAACGCACGAGTGTCCACAGTGGTGCCCGCCTCGATCGGCAGCGGCCGGCGCATCTGGAGAAGTCGCCGAGCAAGGTGAAGGCCGGCTGCCGACGCGACGGCGTCCGTGCCGTCGTCGGGATGGTGAACCCACCAGTACACGCGCCCGGCACCGTCCGCGACGGCAGCCGCGAGCGCCGCGCGCAGGAGCAGCGGCATCAACGGCTCGAGGGCATCGCGGTGCGTCGGCGCGACGACCAACTCCATCTCTGTCGACTCGTTCGCCTTCGACAGCTGCGCATATCCGGCGAGATCGCCGGGAGGGTCGAATGCAACGACGCCCGAGAAGTGATGGGCGTCGCGGCGTTCGAGGTCGATGAGAAGCTGGTCGGACAATGGAGGGAAACCGTCGTGTGCCGCAGCCTCGGCAACGAGGCGCTTCACGCTGTCGAACTCGGCGTCGTCGAGCTTGTGCCTCGTCTCGATCCGCCACATGATGATCGAGGCTAATGGCCGGTCGGCTCGGCTCATGCCCGTTCTCGACGCGCGTTGAATAGTGTCGTCCGCATGGCCAAGCCGCGCACGCCGAAGGGTCGCACGCTCGAGGTTGCCCGCAGGCTCGCCGAGACATATCCCGACGCAGTGTGTGAGCTCGATCACAAGAACGCGTTCGAGCTGCTTGCCGCGACCATCCTGTCGGCGCAGACGACGGACGTTCGCGTCAACATCGTGACGCCGGAGCTCTTCAGGCGCTATCCGACCGCCGCCGATCTCGCGGCCGCGAATCCAAACGATGTCGAAGAGATCGTCCGGTCGACGGGCTTCTACCAGAACAAGACGAAGAACCTGCTCGGGATGGCGCAGGCGCTCGTCGACCGGTTCGATGGTGAGGTGCCGACGGATCTCGACGATCTGGTGACGCTTCCCGGTGTCGGTCGCAAGACCGGAAACGTCGTGCGCAGCGTGGCCTTCGATCTGCCCGGGCTCCCCGTCGACACGCACGTGCTGCGGTTGTCCAAGCGGTTGGGCCTCACCGTTCTCGACGATCCGGTCAAGCTCGAGCTCGAGTTGAACGGATACCTCAAGCCCGGGGATCGTGGGCCGTTCAGTCTGCGGATGATCCAGCACGGTCGCCGGATCTGCGACGCCAAGAATCCGCGGTGCGCGGAGTGCACGTTGGAGGACATCTGCCCTTCGTCGCGGCTCCCGCACCGGCGGACCCGACGAACAGTCACCGAAGTGGCTCAATAACCACACTCCGTGGCAGCTTGCACCGGAACGCAATCGGTGTATAGTGGCTCGTACCAACCAGGTTCCCGCCACCTGGTTTGCGGGCGATGCTGGGATCCGCCGCCTGGCATTGCAGAGCGACGGCCCCGTTCATCGGGGCCGTTGCCGCTTTTCCACCAGTGTTTCCGCCTGTTTCACGTGATCAGCTTGAGTGCACGGCGCAACAACCGCTCCGCGTTGCGGAGTCCTTGCTCGGCTTCGCGCACCGCCGCACGGAGATCTTCGCGGTCCGCTGGGATGCCGAGCGGACCGAGTTCGGCGATCTGCTGCCGATACCGCTCTACGTGTTCGGCGATGACCGTCAGAGTTGCCGCAACCGGGTCGTTCATGGCCACAGTGTGCCGACCTCTGCGGCAAATCGAGCCTCCCCGGTTGGCGCCACTGTCGATAGCGTGGCCCGCTGTGCTCTCGGTCTCCGTACGCGACGACCTCCGTGCCCTCGAGGGCTACCACTCGCCGCAGGTCGACGTGCGCATCCGGCTCAACACGAACGAGGCGCCGACGCCGCCACCGACCGCGTGGCGTGACGCGTTCGCGGCGGAACTGTCGCGCGTCGAGTGGCATCGCTACCCGGACCGCGGCGCGACCCGCTTGCGCGCCGCCATCGCGGAATCGCACTCCGTTGCGCCCGAGCAGGTCTTCGCGGCGAACGGCTCCAACGAGGTGTTGCAGACGCTGCTGCTGGCGTACGGCGGACCCGGCCGATCGGTGGCCACCTTCGAACCGACCTACCAGTTGCACGCCCACATCGCCCGCCTCACCGGCGCGGCCGTCGTCGAAGGCGAGCGATCCGCCGACTTTCGTCTCGACGTCGACGCCGCGACACGTCTCGTCCGCGACGCCGAGCCGGCCGTCACCTTCCTGTGTTCGCCGAACAACCCGACGGGATTGGTCGAGCCGCCCGACAACGTTCGTGCGCTCCTCGACGCGACTCCTGGGCTGCTCGTGGTCGACGAGGCATACGGACAGTTCGCCGACTGGTCAGCGCTGTCGATGATCGACGAGTCGACGCCTCTCGTCGTCACGCGAACGTTCTCCAAGACGTGGTCGATGGCGGGCACCAGGCTCGGTTACCTCGTCGGACCATCGTCGCTTGTCGCAGAGCTCGACAAGGTCGCGCTGCCGTACCACCTCGACGCAGCAAAGCAGATCGCCGGTCGTCTTGCGTTGCAGTTCACCGACGAGATGGATGGTCGCGTCGCCCAGATCGTTGCCGAACGCGATCGGATGTCGGCGACACTCGCGCTGCTCGACGTCGACGTCTTCCCGAGCGGTGCGAACTTCATCTTGTTCCGGCCGCGCTCGATTCCCGGGCGCGATGTGTGGCAGCAGTTGCTCGATCGCAGCATCCTGGTCCGTGACTGCTCCGGATGGCCGCGGTTGAAGGACTGCCTGCGCGTCACGGTCGGCACTCCTGAGGAGAACGCCGAGTTCCTCTCTGCGATGAAAGAGGTCGTTCGATGACGCGCACCGCGAAGGTCAACCGCACGACGAAAGAGACGTCGATCGATCTCGCGATCGACATCGACGGAACCGGCGTGACCGAGATCTCGACCGGTATCCCGTTCTACGACCACATGCTCGAACAGGTCGGCAAGCACGGCGGTTTCGACCTGCGCATCGCGGCCGTCGGCGATCTGCACATCGACACGCATCACACCGTCGAGGATGTCGCGCTCAGCCTCGGCGAGGCGTTCCGTCAAGCGCTCGGCGACAAGACCGGTGTCCGCCGATTCGCCAGCGGTTCGTACCCCCTCGACGAGGCACTCGTCGATGTCGCGCTCGACCTCTCCGGCAGGCCGTTCGTCGTGTGGGAGGTGCCGCTGCCAGAGTGCCTGCCGCTCGGCAACCCAGCGTTCGATCCGCAGTTGGCGGAACACGCGGTCGCGTCGTTCGCGACGGCAGCGGGCATCACACTGCACGTCACCTTGCGCCGCGGGCACAACGTCCACCACATCGTCGAGGCGGTGTTCAAAGGACTGGCTCGGTGCCTCCGCGATGCCGTACGAATCGAGGGCGCGCAGGTTCCGTCCACGAAGGGCGTGCTGTAGTGCGATGAACGACGACAAGCCCCTGATCGCCGTGCTCGACTACGGCATCGGGAACCTTCGGTCAGCGCAGAAGGCCCTCGAGCGCTGCGGCGCAGACGCCCGTCTGACGGTCGATCACGGTCTCATCGCGGACGCGGCTGCGGTCGTGCTTCCCGGTGTCGGCGCGTTCGGGGCGTGCATGGCTGCGCTGCGCGATGCGGATCTCGAGGACCCGGTGGAGGACGCGGTGGACTCCGGCCGGCCGTTCCTCGGCATCTGCGTCGGCATGCAGATGCTGTTCGATTCCAGCGAGGAAGACGACTCCGCTGTCGGACTCGGCATCATCCCGGGAACGATTCGTTGGTTGGGGTCAGAGCTGCCGCGCCCGCAGATGCAATGGAACCTGTTGACGCTCGACTCGCCCGACGACCCGATGTTCGCCGGATTGTCGCCGGCCGATGCGTGGGTGTACTTCGTGCACTCGCTGCACGGTGTTCCGGATGACGTCGACGCGATCGCGGCGACGTGCACCTACGGCGGTGTCGTCAACGCGGCGTTCCGCCAGGGCAACGTCTTCGCGACGCAGTTCCACCCAGAGAAGTCGGGTCCGTGGGGTGTCGCGATGCTCGCCAACTTCGTGCGGATCGCCGAGGCGGCGGTCGCGTGATGATCGACCTCTTTCCCGCGATCGATCTGCACGGTGGCCAGGTCGTCCGATTGACCCAAGGCGACTACGGGACAGCGATCGTGTACGGAAGCGATCCACTCGCGGTCGCTGCGTCGTTCGCCGACGCCGGCGCGTCGTGGATCCACGTCGTCGACCTCGATGCCGCCCGATCCGGATCTCCGGTCAACCGTTCCGTAGTCGCAGCGATCGCCACCTCCCTCGCCGGGCGAGCGCGCGTGCAGACCGGCGGTGGTGTCCGGTCGCTCGACGATGCGCGGCAACTCGCGGACGCGGGTGTCGCTCGTGTCGTGATGGGCTCGGCCGCGGTGCAGCGTCCGCAGCTCGTCGAGGAGGCTGCGGAGGTCGTCGACGTCGCCGTGGGTCTCGATCACCGCGATGGCGAAGTCGCGGTCCATGGGTGGACGCAAGGCGCGGGGGTGTCGCTCGACGAGGCACTTGGGTGGTACCCGTCGGCGAGCGCGTTCATCATCACCGACATCGCCCGCGACGGAATGCTCGAAGGCCCCGATGTGGAGGGTCTCGCTGCGGCCGCGGCACACGCCACTGCCCCGGTGATCGCAAGCGGCGGAGTAGCGACGCTCGAGGACGTCGCCGCGCTCGCCGGCGTTCCCGGCATCGCCGGGATCATCACCGGCAAGGCCTTGTACGAAGGCAGGTTCACCGTCGCCGAGGCGTTGAAGGTCTTGCGCCGATGAGGGTTGCGCGCGTCATTCCGTGCCTCGACGTCACCAG
>DASWRR010000050.1:0-1666 GCA_036403055.1 Ilumatobacteraceae bacterium
GCCGCCGAACAGCACGAGCACGAGGATCACGATGATGATCAGTTCCGGCGGACCAAAATCCATGCCGTCAAAATAACACCTGCGTTCCAGCTTGTATCCGCAGCGGAGCAGGATTTGTGATGTCTTCACACACCTCGCCACGACCTGACCAGCGCCCACAGCGGGCGCACAGCAACATCGCTTACAATCGTGCGCCGGGAGGCACGATGATTTCGACGTTGGCGAGGACGCCGAGGATTTTGGTCGTTGACGACGAGCCGTCCATTCTCGAAACGGTCGGCGGCGTGCTGCGCGACGAAGGCTTCGAGATCGACACGGCCGCCACGGCACAGAGCGCGATGTCGACCGCGGCTGCCCGTCATCCCGACATGATCGTGCTCGACGTGATGCTGCCCGACTTCGACGGCATCGAGATCGCTCGACGATTGCGCGCCGACGGACGTTCGGTTGCCATCTTGTTCCTGACCGCGCGCGACAGCGTCGAGGACCGCATCGTCGGGTTGCGCACGGGCGGCGACGACTACATGACCAAGCCGTTCAGCCTCGACGAGCTCGTCGAACGGGTGCGCGCCATCCTGCGACGAACTCAATCGATGACGGGCGACACCAACATCATCCGGACGGGCGATCTGACGATCGACGTCGCGACGCACGAGGTGTGGCGCAGTCGCACCGCAGTGCATCTGACGGCGACCGAGTTCCAACTTCTCCACTACTTCGCGCGTCATCCACGGCTCGTGCTGTCCAAGGCGCAGATACTCGCGGCGGTCTGGCCCGACGACGTCGACGTCGACGAGAACGTCGTCGAGACGTTCGTGAGCTACCTCCGCAAGAAGCTCGATCGGCTCGGTCCGCCGGTGCTGCACACCATCCGCCTGGTCGGTTACTCCTTCAGGCCGATCTTCGACTGAGCCATGTCGCTTCGCATCCGTCTCGTGGTGGTCTCGCTGGTCCTCTTGGTGGCCGGCCTGACGGCCGCCGGACTCGTCAGCTACTCGTCGCTGTCGTCGTTCCTCCACACCCGTACCGATGAGCAACTCATGGCCGCCGTCGGCAACGCTCGCCACGTCATCGCCGCGCAACCGGCGGGGACCGTTGTCAGCCGACAGGATCTCGCCGCTGCCGCACCAGGCCTGTGGGTGCAGTTCCGCAAGTCGGACGGCTCGACGATGTGGGAGATCCAGGGTTATTCGTGGACCGACGCGTCGCTGACGCCGTCGCTGCCGACGACGCTCCCGCCGCTCCGCAGTTCCACCTATCTCGGACCGACTGCGATGTTCAGCACGCGGGCACGAGAGTCGGGCGGCGTGCACTTCCGGATGATGGTCTCGACCACGCCGACCGGAGAGACCCTGGTCGTCGGTGCGTCATTGCAGGAGGCGCAACGAACCCTGAACCGTCTCGTGACCGTCGAAGTGTTCGGCGGCGGCCTCATCCTTCTCCTCGCCGCGATCGCCGGAGCGTGGCTCATGCGGCTCGGCCTTCGTCCCCTCGTCAAGATGGAAGAGGCCGCCGAGAGCATCGCCGAGGAGAACCTCGCCCAACGTCTCCCCGGCGGACGGGCCAAGACGGAGCTCGGACGATTGGCTCGCGTGCTCAACACCATGCTCGGACGGCTCGAGACGGCGTTCGCCGAGCGCAAGGCGTCAGAAGAACGGCTGCGACG
>DASWRR010000051.1:0-1568 GCA_036403055.1 Ilumatobacteraceae bacterium
GTAACGGTACTGCTCGGCATCGTCGCGTTAGCGGGGATCGTCGTCGTCGTGCTCACCTCGACGGAGTGGGGACACGAGCGTGTGCGACGGATCGCTCTGTCGCAGCTCCAGAGCCATATCCACGGGAAGGCGAGCATCGGCAAGCTGTCTGGCAATCTGCTCACCGGCCTCACGGTTCACGACCTCTCCATCAGCGACAGCACCGGTGAACCGTTCATTGCCGCTCAGGAAGTGAGCGCTCGTTATGCGCTCGGTGCGTTGATTGGAAAGAAGATCTGGCTCGAGGACGTCCGTCTCGTTCGGCCGCTGATCGTGCTCGACCGGCCGCCGGGCGGAAAATGGAACTATCAGCGCATCTTCCAGAGCGACACGACGTCGCAGCCGTCGACTGGACCGGGCTTCGGGAGCTGGATTCGGCTCGAGAACGTCACACTGGTGGACGGCGATCTGCTCGTGAAGACGCCGTGGGCGCCGAGCGCTGGTCTCTCGCCAGTGGCACGCGATTCCGCGGTCCGTGCGGCGCTGAGTGGCCAGGGCCGGGCGATGGTCGTGCCGGCGACCCGGAGCTACGGCGGTGCGCCGCCGTATCAGAAGCAGGTAGAGCTGCGCTCGCTGAACGCGTCGCTGCCGATGCTCCGTCTCGCCGACCCGAACGAGAAGAATCGTTATGCAGAGGTCGCGTCGTTGCAGATGACGGCGCTGCCCTTCCGTCCGCCGGCCGCTGTCGTCACCGACATGCGCGGCAATTTCAACTTCAACAACGATTCGCTCTGGTGGCGGGGGATTCGAGCGGCGATGCCCAACTCACGGGTGAGCGGCGACGGCAGCTACGCCCTCAGCTCCGGTGACATGGTGCTCACGCTCCGTGGTGCGCCGGCGGCGTTGCCCGACTTGCGCTGGCTCTACCCGCGGCTTCCGTCGGAGGGCGGCGGATCGGTGGACTTCGCGATGCGGTGGAAGGGCACGGTGCAGGACTACGTCGCGAAGAACGCGGATCTCGCGATCGGCAAGACGACCGTGAAGGGAGACTTCGGCATCACGATGTCGGATACCTTCGCGCTGCACGATACCAATCTGCGCTTCGCGAACTTCGACACGCGCCTGGCCGAGCAGTTGATCGCTGGCTTCAAGTCGCCGCGCCGCGGATCGTTGAGCGGCCGGGCAGCGCTGAGCGGCGGGAAGAATGCCTTACGAGTGGATGGGGACGTCGCGTTCGCTGATGCAGCGACCGGAACGAGCCAGGTTGCCGCGGTCGGCGAAGTCGGTTTCGGCGCCGGAACGGTTCGCGCGAACAACCTGCGACTGCGACTGCATCCGGTGCAGGTCGAGTTAGCAAAGGCGCTCGCGAGTGGATTGCAGATCCCGGTCTCTGGCGTTGTCACGGGCACCGCGACTGTCACCGGTGATACGCGGACGCGCCTCGCGGGGAACCTCGACATCGCGCACGACGATCGGGGCAACCATTCGCAGCTCACGGGGACGGCGGCGGTTCGTCTCCCTCGCGGCGGTGCCGCCCCATGGATGGATGTGAACGTCGTCGCGCGTCCAATCTCTCTTGCCGAGGTAGG
>DASWRR010000052.1:0-11107 GCA_036403055.1 Ilumatobacteraceae bacterium
GTCATCCACATCGAGAATGTTATATGACCAAATAGTCACATGTCAACGAACAGTACGCGACTTTCAAAGTCGACTGGAATAGTGAGGTAGTTCGTTATCGTTGACCCGCACAGCTAGGCCACATGAACGATCGCTGAGACAAAGGAACTGACCACATGACCGTCCGACTCGGGGACACTGCTCCCGATTTCACCGCCAACACGACGCAAGGCGAGATCCACTTCCACGAGTGGCTCGGCGATTCGTGGGGTGTCCTGTTCAGCCACCCGAAAGATTTCACGCCGGTGTGCACCACCGAGCTCGGCTACGTGGCCAAGATCAAGCCGGAGTTCGACAAGCGCAACGTCAAGGTGATCGGTCTGTCCGTCGACTCGGTCGACAGCCACACGAAGTGGGAAGAAGACATCGCCGAGACACAAGGCACGCCGGTGAACTTCCCGATGATCGGCGACTCGGATCGCGCGGTCGCCGACCTCTACGACATGATCCACCCCAACGCGAACGACACCATGACGGTTCGCTCCGTGTTCATCATCGGGCCCGACAAGAAGGTCAAGCTGACGCTGACCTACCCGGCCTCGACGGGGCGCAACTTCGACGAGATCCTCCGAGTGATCGACAGCTTGCAGCTGACGGCGAAGTACAAGGTCGCGACACCGGCCAACTGGGTCGATGGCGGCGACGTGATCATCGGCGGCCCGGTCACCAATGAAGAGGCCGAGAAGCTGTTCCCGCAGGGTTGGACCACGGTCAAGCCGTACCTGCGAGTCCTGCCGCAGCCGAACAAGTAAGTCTCACCGGCGCTTGTCGCCCGGGCGGCGAAGCTCCTTGCGCAGGACGAAGCGCAAACCGCTCCACGTGTCGTCGATCGCGCACACCTTGTTGTCGACCCATCCGGTCGGCAGCAGTTCTTCGCGCAACACGTCTTCGGTGATGTCGGTCGTCACCCCACTCGACTTCTTCGGCCATGCGACCCACACACCGCCGTTCGGGGCGGCAGCCTTCGTCAGCTTCGGCCATGCCGCAGCGAGCTTCGCTCGCGATGTGAAGAACGCGACGACGACATCGACTGGTGCGAGCAACGATCGCTGCCAGATCGCATCGCCATAGTCACCGAGCGTCTCGTCGAAACCTGGTGGCGGATCGACCAGCACGAACACAGCGTCATCGACGATGCCGAGCTTCTTGGGCAGCGGTGTTCCCGAGTAGCCGGCCATCACGCTCGACCCATCACCTTGTCGACCGCGATCTCGATCGCGACCCGGTCGGCGCGTTGCGACGGCTGGCGGTATCGGGCCGCGTAGCCGACGACAGCGAGTGCAACGGAGGAAGGGTCGTCGACCACTCGTGCGCTGCCCTCGAGCGTCGCCCACCGTCCGCCGTCGACCTGACTGACGGCCGCGCGCGTGTTGCGCGCCGCGTTGCGCGCCTTCACTGATGCTCGAAACGTGATGATGCGCACAACCTTCGCGTCGTCGTCGTAGCTGAACCCGACGGGCACGACGTGGGGCGAGCCATCGGCGCGCAACGTGGTGAGCGTCGCGAGGTGGCGCTCGGTGAGGAACGCCAGCATCTCCGACGAGATCTCTGTGGACAGCTTCGGCATCGACGTCATTCTGTGGCGATCGCCTGCAGGATGTCGAGTTTCGTCGCCCGCCACGCCGGCACGACTGCCGCGATCACACCGACGACGAACGCGATGACGAGGATCGCGGCGATCGTCGTGACCGGTACCGAGTACTTGTCGAGTCCTTGATCGCGCAGCGCCGCGATGACGACGTAGCCGAGCACCAGGCCCATCACGACGCCGACTACAGCGCCGTACACCGAGGTCAGCACGCTCTCCCATCGCACCGTCGTGCGCACCTGCGTCCGCGTCATTCCCACGGCACGCAACAAGCCGGTCTCGCGCCGCCGTTCGTAGACCGCCAACAACAACGTCAGCACGATGCCGAACACCGCGATCACGATCGACAGCGCGAGCAAGCCGTACACGAACGCGAGGCTTTGATCCACGAGATTCGCGCGGCTGTCGATGAACTGGTTGCGGTCTTGCAGTTCACCGATCCCGTATCTGGTGATCGCTCGATCGACAGCCGCGCGAAACGCCGAGTCGCTGACGTTCGGCGAGCGTGTCAGCGACACGAAGCCGGCGGTGTTCGAGAGACTGGTCCCGGCGAAGGTGTCGCGGTGGTACGTCCGCGCCGGGATGAAGTCGGCCGTCGCGTAGATCCCCTGGACGATGAGCGCCCGCACGGCTCCGTCGATGCGCACGTCGAACTCGTCACCGACCGACAGGTGCTTGCGCTTGGCCTCACCATCGCTCACGAGCATCCCCTGTGGCGTCAGCGACGCCAACGACCCCTGCAGGAAGTCGAACTTGAGGAGTCCGTTGGCGGTGAGCGGATTGATCGTCGCGCCACCGGCGCGTTCACCCTTCGCATCGGCGATCGGGACGAACCCGAGTCCCGTCGCTGAGCCGACCTCCGGCAGCGTGTTGAGATCATCGATGAACGTCTGGCTGAAGCTCAACGCGCCACCGTTGCTCGTGTTGATCACGTAATCACCGACGAACGTCGATCCGATCGTCTCACGCAGTTGCACTTTTATGGATGCCGCGAACACCGACGCGCCGGTCACCAGCGCGACACCGATCAACACCGGCGCAGCGGTTCGCGCGGTGCGCTTGGGATTGCGCTGGACGTTGCCGCGCGCCATCGCGCCGGTGACACCGCGCCATCGTTGGATCGGCGCGCCGAGCAGCCGGGCGATCGGTCGAGCCATCACAGGCCCGATCAGCAGCACCGCGGCGAACAACAAGGCGATCCCCACGGCCAAGAAGATCCCATCGGCGCCGATCAACACCGCAGCGATCGTGGCGACACCGAGAACTGCGCACCCCGCGGCGCCGATCGCTCGCCCGCGCACCGATCCGGTCCGCTCGAACGCGGTGTCGGCCATCGCCGCGACGGGTGGCACACGGCCGGCACCGATCGCGGGAGCGATCGCGGCGATGAGGCTCGCAGCCGTCCCCGACACGATGGTGAGAACGACGGTGAACGGTTCGAGAGCGAGACCTCGAGCGGGGATCGAGTAGTCGAGCGCGTCGAGCAGGTTCCGAATCCCGAGTGCCAGACCGATGCCGCCGAAGAGACCGGCGATGGAGCCGAGGAGTCCGATGACCGCCGATTCGATCAGCAACGTCCACGTCACCTGCCGGCGGCTCGCGCCGATCGCGCGCAGCAACGCGTTCTCTCGTTGACGTTGCGCTGCCGTGATCGAGAAGACGTTGTAGATCACGAACATCCCGACGCCGAGTGCGATGAACGAGAAGATCGCAAGGAAAAGCGTGATGAAGCCGAGGCTCCGTTCGATGTCCGTCTGCGTCTGCTTGGTGATCTCCGCCGAGGTCAACGTCTCGGCGATGTTCGGATCGAGCGCTGCCTGGACGCGCGTGACGAGGACGTCGTCGGGCAGCGAGCCGTCGCCTTTCACGAGGACTGCGTCGACGAAGCCCGGCTTGGCGACGAACTCCTCGGCCGTTCGGGCGTCGAACAGTGCCCAGGTCGCGTTGCCCGGCGAGACGATGTTGTCGTACACGGTGATGCCGACGAGCGTGAAGTCGCGCGACCCGCCTTCCGCGTTGACCTTCACGGTGTCACCGACGACGTACCCCGCGTCCGCGGCGGTGATCGTGTCGAGCGCGACCTCCGTCGGACCGTTCGGGAGTCGGCCCTTGGCGATGCGCCACACGGACAAGGGACCGCTGTTCACGGTCGCGCCGAACGTCGGCGCGGTCGGTCGCTCGATCGGTTTGCCCTCCTTGTCGATCACCACCGCGTCGCCCTGCACGAAGGCCTGCGCGTCGGCGACTCCGGCGACGCCGCGCACCTCGTCGACGACATCTGCGGGCAAGCGGTCGCGGCGCTCGAAGCCGAGAAACCCTTCGACCGAGTTCGACGACTGCACGTATGCGTCGACTCGTTCGAAGACGTCGGCGAAGAGCGCATTGAACGTCCGCTGCACGGTGTCGCGAAAGATGAAGGTTCCACTGAGGAACGCGGTGCTCGCGACGATCGCGAGCGCGGTCAACACGACGCGACCCCACCTCGCCCTGACGCTCCGCAGCGCGAGTCGAATCATGCGTGGTTCAGTTCAGGCGCACGATCTCATGTCGTCGCGATCGCTTCGATGATGTCGACCTTCGTCGCCCGACGCGACGGGATCACCGCGGCGATCACACCGACGAAGAACGCCACGACGAGGATGACGACGGTGCTGAGCACCGGGACGGTGAAGACGGTGACACCCTGGTCCCGCAGCGCGAGGACCAACACGTATCCACTCAGCAGTCCCAGCAGCACGCCGAGCACCGCGCCGAGCAGGCTCGTGATGACGCTCTCCCAACTGACGGTGAACCACACCTGTCCGCGCGTCATGCCGACCGCGCGCAGCAACGCGATCTCACGTCGACGTTCGTAGACCGAGAGCAGCAGCGTGATGACGATGCCGACGGCTGCGATCACGATCGACAGCGCCAGCAATCCGTAGATCAACGCGAGCAACTGGTTGATGCCTGCCGCCTGATCATCGATGTATTGGCTCCTGCTCTGCAGCTCGCCGGATCCGTATTGCTCGACGAGCGGTTTGATCGCCGCGACAGCTTGCGAGCCGCTGACACCCGGTGCGGTGGTGATGAAGACGGAGAAGTCGAAGTAGTTGCCGGAGGTGTTCGCGTACAGACCTCTGTTGATGACGTACCCGCCGGCGAGCTCGTCGGAGGAGTAGGTACCGATGATCTTCAGCGGCAGCTCGCCGAGCGCCGTCAGGTTGATCTTCAGCACGTCGCCGATCTTTAGGTTGTCCTGCTTCGCCTTCTTGTCGGAGACCATCATCGACGAGGTCGACAGATCCGCGTACGAGCCGCTGGTGAGGTGCAGATCGAACACCTTGCTGACGGTCGCAGGGTCGACGAGCGTGACCGTGCCACCCTTGCCGTTGATCTTGGCCAGCTTCACACCGATCCCCGCGGCCGCGTCGACCTCGGGCAGCGTGTTGAGGTTGTCGGCCAGGTCGGGGCTGAGCCCACCGAACCCGGAGAAGTCGTCCGTCTTGACGACGTAGTCACCGACGAACTGCTCGCTGAAGATCTCACGGACCTGCGCTTTGAGCGTCGCCGCGAGCAACGCCACGGCGGTCACCAGCGCAACGCCGATCAGCACCGGCGCTGCGGCACGCGACGTTCGCTTGGGGTTGCGCGCCGCATTGCCTTGCGCCATCTTGCCGGTGACCTTGAAGGCGCGCGCCACCGGGCTGCCGATGACCTTCGCAGCCACGAGCGCGAGCACCGGGCCGAGGATCAGCACCCCTGTCCAGAACAGGAAGACACCGACCCCCAACAACGCGAAGCTCGCCCCGGCCAACGTCGCCACGATGCCGATGACGCCCACGGCCGCGACGATGACGCCGCCGAGGATGCGCTTGCGCGTGCTGCCGACCTGTTCGACGGCCGACTCGCGCATCGCTGCGAGCGGCGACACTCGGCCGGTGCGCCGGGCCGGCAGCACAGCCGACAGGACGGTGACGATCGTGCCGACGACGACGGTCAGCACGATCGTTCGGGGAAGGAGTTGCAGTCCTGTGGACGGGAACTCGACGCCGAGGATGCCGAGGAATCCCTTGAGCGCTGACGACACGCCGATGCCTGCGACGAGACCCATCAGCGAGCCGACGATGCCGACGACGACGGACTCGAGCAGCATGGTGCGCGTGATCTGCGCGCGATGCGCCCCGACGGCGCGCAGCAATGCGTTCTCGCGTTGGCGTTGGGCCGCGGTGATCGAAAACACGTTGTAGATCACGAAGCACGCGACGCCCATCGCGATGAACGAGAACACGCTGAGGAAGATGGTGAAGAAGCTCAGCCCGCTCTCGATCGCGTTCTGGTTCTCCTTGGTGATCTCGGCGCCTGTCAGCGTCTCGGTGTTGCTGCCGGCCGGCAAGGAAGCGTCGATCGCGTCGGCGAGCTGGGCGTCGGACTTGCTGCCGTCGCTCTTCACCACGACGGCATCGATGAAGCCAACCTTGCCGACAAACGACTCGGCGGTCGGCAGATCGAAGAGCGCGAACGTGGCGCCCCCTGGTGAGGACACGTCTCCGTAGTGCGCCACGCCGACGAGCGTGAACTCGCGCGAGCCACCCTGGGCGACGACCTTGACGGTGTCACCGATCTTGTAGCCACCCTTCTTCGCGGTCGTCGTGTCCAACGCGACTTCGTTGCCGCCAGAGGGCAATCGCCCGTCCGTGATCTTCCAGAACGCTTCACCCTCCGAGGCGATCGACGACCCGAAGTTCGGTGGGCCGTTGCCTTCCTTGCCGACAGGCTTGCCGTCCTTGCCGATGACCCTGGCGAAGCCGAGCACGCTGCTCGCCGCGCTCTTGACGCCGGGCACCTTTGCGACCTCAGCGGTCAACGAGTCCGGGATGCGCTGGCGTTCCTCGGATCCGAAATCGCCGTCGATCACGACGGAGGAACGCACGTATGCGTCGGTGTCCTCGAAGACGTTGGCGAAGAGGTCCTTGAACGACTTCGTCAACGTGTCGGAGAAGATGAACGTCCCCGCGAGGAACGACGTACCGAGGATGACCGCGAGCGACGTCAGCAGCAGTCTGCCCTTACGAGCGAGGATGCCTTTCAGCGCGAGTTTGAACATCGCTCACTCACCGAAGCGCTTCATGCGATCGAGCACGAGATCGGCGGTCGGCGCCGCCATCTCATCGACGACCTTTCCGTCGGCGAGGAAGATCACGCGGTCCGCGTAGCTCGCCGCGTTGGGGTCGTGGGTCACCATCACGATCGTCTGCCCGAGGTCGCGAACTGCTCGGCGCATGAACTCGAGGATCTCCGCGCCCGCCCTGCTGTCGAGGTTGCCCGTCGGCTCGTCGGCGAAGATGATCGTCGGTTGGCTCGCCAGCGCACGCGCCACCGCAACACGCTGCTGTTGTCCGCCGCTCAACTCGCTCGGCCTGTGCTTCAACCGGTCGCGAAGACCGACGGTGTCGATCACCTTGTCGATCCAGGCTTGGTCGCCGGAGGATCCACCGAGCAGCAGCGGCAGCGTGATGTTCTCGTACGCGTTCAAGGTCGGGACGAGGTTGTACGCCTGGAAGATGAACCCGACTGCGGTTCGGCGCAACACCGTCAGCTCCTTGTCGCTGAGCGCAGCGAGGTACGTCTGGCCGATGTACACGGCTCCGCTGGTCAGCGAATCGAGCCCCGCGAGGCAGTGCATCAGCGTGCTCTTGCCGGAGCCCGACGGGCCCATGATCGCCGTGAACTTCCCCGCCTCGAACGCGACCGTCACGCCATCGAGCGCACGGACTTCGCTGTCGCCCTCGCCGTAGATCTTCATCGCGTCGACCGCGCCCGCGGCCGTGGAGGTCGTCAATGTGTCAGTCATGGGTTCTAGTTGTATCAACACCGAGGGTGGCCCGCATCGCAGGATTCCGTGACGTCGGTCGGTGGCGTCGGTCCGTGGCGTCGCGGTCGGCGCCGGCCCAACTTCAATCCAACGTTCGAGCCAGTGCAGATGTGCCCTACGCTCAGTGGGTCATGCTGTGTCCGTCGTGCGCGTCCCAAATCCCGGCCGACGCCCGGTTCTGTTCGACGTGCGGGTATGCGATCACGGCCACACAGGCGGAGGAACGCCGCATCACCACGGTTTTGTTCGCTGACCTCGTCGGGTTCACCGCGCTCGCCGAGCACCGCGATCCGGAGGCCGTCAAGCGGCTGATCGACTCGTGCTTCCAGCTGCTGGTCGACGACATCACCTCGTTCGGGGGCAGGGTCGACAAGATCCTCGGCGACGGGATCCTTGCGTTGTTCGGTGCGCCGGTCGCCCACGAGGACGACGCCGAGCGCGCTGTTCGCGCCGCGATCCGCATGCAGGCGACGCTCGCGCAGTTCGTCGGCACGTCGCGTCTCGCGGGCAGCGCCGGCATCCGCATGCGAGTGGGGATCAACACCGGCGAGGTGCTCGTCGGGACGCTCGCCGGCACCGAGTACACAGCGATGGGCGATGTCGTCAACACCGCGTCGCGGTTGCAGAGCGCCGCGCCGCCTGGCGGGATCCTGGTCGGCCACACCACCTATGCACTCGCGTCGCAGGCGATCCACTTCGAACCGGGCGGCGAGCTCGATGCCAGGGGACGTGAGCAGAGCATCAAGACGTGGCTCGCCGTCGAGGCGACTGCGCCGCCAGGCAGCAGGTCGCGACGCGGCCGGACAGGACCACTCGTCGGCCGCGAGCCGGAGATGGCGATCGGCCGGGCCGCTCTCGATCTCGTCAACAGCGCGCATCGCAGCGTGCTCTTGGCGATCTCCGGCGAAAATGGCGTCGGCAAATCACGGCTCGCCGACGAGCTGATCGACTACCTCCACAACTCGGTCGACGCCGCGGTGCTCGAAGGCGCGTGCGTTCCGTACGGCGAGGCCAACGTGTGGTTCCCGATCGCGAACGCGGTGTGCCGTTACCTCGACCTCGACCCGACGCTTCCGATCGAGCAGATCCGTGCGGTCGCCCGTGACCGAGCAACGCAACTGCTGTCGATCGTCGACGACGCCGAGATCGAGCGCATGATCGACGTCTTCGTCCACCTTCTCGGGTACCCGTCGTCGATCGACAAGACCGAGGCGCCGGCGGCGCGGTCGTTGATCCACCGCGTCGTCTCGAAGGTGCTCGAGCTGCGTTCGCAGGAGCGTCCCGTCGTGCTCTCGATCAACGACCTCCACTGGGCCGACCCCGCGCTGATCGGCCTGCTCGAGCATCTCGCCACGTCGCTCAGCCGCTCGCCGTTCGCGCTCATCACCGCGATGCGACCGGGGAGCGATGTCGCGTGGCCGCCGCGTACCGAACGCGCCACGGTCGTGTCGTTGAACCTGCAACCGCTCGGCCAGGACGCGACCGAGGAGCTCGCTGCGCAACTGCTCAGCGATCAATGCGCAGATCCGAAGATGCTGACGGCGATGTACGAGCGCAGCGGCGGCAACCCGCTCTTCCTCCACGAGCTCGCCGCACTCGCGGCCGCTGGTGGTGGAATCCGCGAGCTACCGAACTCGCTGCGCGCGCTGATCATCGCCCGCCTCGACCAGCTGTCGCCGAAACAGCGTCAGATCATCGAGAACGCAGCAACGCTCGGCACGTCCGGCTCCGTCGCCTCGTTGCAGACGTTCGCCGACGAGCTCGATCAGCGTTTCGATCACGCGACGCTCCGCGAGCTCGACGACCTCGGGCTGCTGGAGGTGCGCGGCCGGCGTTGGGAGTTTCGCAGCGACTCCGTCCGTGATGCGGCCTACCAGACGTTGACGAAGGCGGCCCGGGCGCGACGGCACGCGGGCGTGGCCAAGGCGATGGCCAACTTCCCGGCCGGTCTCGACGACCGTGCCCATCACACAGCGACGGCGGCGGAGCTCGTCAAGGAGCTCGGCGCCGTCGACGGTGTGCCGGCGACGATCGCGGCGGACGCGGTGCAACTCCTGACCGTGGCAGCGGAGCGTGCCGACGACAACGGCAGCCTGCGCGTCGCCGTCCGCCATGCCAGCCGCGCGTTGGAGCTGCTCCCGACTTCCGCCGAGCACGAGGAGCAGCGTGTCCAACTGCAACTGATCCGGGCCGGCGCGTTGCTCGATCTGCGCGACTTCGACTCAGCACGCGTCGACCTCGACAGCGCGTTGGCCAGCGCCGCTGAACGTGGCGACGTCGCATCCGAAGGCGATGCCCACCGTCTGCTCGGCAGCATGCATCACGCCGCAAGTCGCCTCGACGAGGCGCGCTTGGAGCTCGGCCAAGCCGTCGATCTGCTGCGCACCGTTGAGCGGCCGGATCGGCTGGCGCGTGCGCTTCGGGCGCGTGGATTCATCGAGCTGTTCGGTGGATCGCTCGTCGACGCCGAATGGTTCTTCGGTGAGGCCGACACGTTGTACCGCTTGCTCGACGATCAACGCGGCCTGGCCTGGCTCGAACAGCACAGGGCATGGATCTCGTTCCTGTCCGGCGACATGGCGCTCGCCCGCGACCGACTGAACCATGCGGCCGACGCGCTCGACAAGCTCGGTGATCGCAGTGGTGTCGGGTGGGCGTTCGGTCTGCTCGCGTTCGTCGAGTTCTTCGAGCGGCACTTCGTCGAGGCCGAGGCACTCGCCGAGTTGGTCATCGAGGAGGCCGATCAACGCGGCGACGAATGGGCGGTCGGCATGATGCAGACGTTGCTCGCCGACTTGCGGTTGTGGCAGGGCGAGCTCGCCGAAGCAGCGAACCTCGCCGATCAGGCGCGGTCGCGGTTCAAGCGGCTCAACGACAAGTTCGGCCTGATTCAGGCAACCGCGCCGCTGCTGCGTGCCCAGATCGCACTCGGGCAGGCTGGCGCGGCACAACGGAGCACCGAGGAACTGCTGACGTTGGCGGAGATGTCGGTGCAGGGCCCGTTCCCGCTGATGGCGGTCGCGGGTGCGGCGATGCATCGAGGTGACGGAGCGACCGCGGTCGCGATCGCCGATCGCGCGCTCGCAGAGACTGAGGTGATGAACGGCGCGGCATTCGAGCCGCACGTCGCTCGCCTCGTCGGCCTGCTGCAGCTCGGCCGAGTGGACGAGGCGTTGGTCGCGTTCTCCGACCTCGCGCCGAACGCGCTCGGCCACCCCTTCACGAACGCGGCCGGTGCGCTCCTGTATGCGACGCTCGGCTCACCGAAGGAAGCGCTCGACCATGCCGACAAGGTCGAGCACGCCGCTGGCGCGACCTATCTCGACGAGGTCTTCGCGTACATCGGCGCGGCCAGTGCACACGCGCAACTCGACGACAAGCCGCAGACGACGTTGACCATCGAAGCCGCTGTCGTGCGCGCGCTGGATGTCGGCGATGTGGTCGCGATCGCGTTGGCAACGAACGCATATCAACACCTGATCGGTCGCCCGCATCCGGCATTCGATCAACCGACGCAGCTCGAGACCGGATGGCTCAACGTGATCGACTGCCTGCCGAACTCAGCGCGGTAGCTCCGGTCGCAGCGCGGGCTCAGCCGGCGAGATCACGTCGTCGCCACGGCAACT
>DASWRR010000053.1:0-3117 GCA_036403055.1 Ilumatobacteraceae bacterium
GCGACGAGTGGATACACCGTGTGCGGTAGACGTGGCGCGAGATGATGCTCGACCTGGAAGTCGAGTCCGCCCATCAGCCAGTGCAGCGCTCTTGCGCCAGTCTTGGTCCTGCAGCGAACGTCCACCGTCGTGCGTAACTGGTGCATCGCGAAGTCCGAACCGCGCCGCGGGACATCCGAGTCCGGGAACTCGGCGAGCTCCGTGCAATGAGCGAGTTGAAACATCGTCGCGAGCAACAGACCGACCAACCACGAGACCGCGAGGTAGAACGTCAGGACGACCCACCAGCGGTGGTACATCAGCGGTATCGCGAACGCCCAGCCGACGTGCAGCACCTTGCCGAGCGCCAGCATCAACACGTCGCGCCGGCGTGGTTGTCGCGGGAACCGTTGGCGGGCGATGCCGCGGTTCTTCAGGTCCACGAAGTCCGAGATCAGCAGCCATTGCAGCGTCAAGAAGCCGTACAGGATCCAGATGTAGAAGTGCTGGTAGCGATGCCACGCCCGCCATTGCTGATCGGGCGCGAGGCGGGCGAAGGGTGCTTGGTCGATGTCGGCATCGACGCCGACCATGTTGGTGTTGCCGTGATGAAGGTTGTTGTGCTTGAACCGCCATATCCACGAGCTGGCTCCGAGCAGATCGCCGGTGTACCCGGCGATGCGATTGACCGCCCGGGACGTGCTGAAGGAAGCGTGATTGGCGTCGTGAAAGACCGAGGTCGCGGTCGCGGTCAACGCGACGACGAGTACCGACGCCGCGACGAGCTTGCCCATCACGGACGACGGAGCGATCACCAGCCACCAGTAGCTGACGAGGCACAGCGCGCCGATCACGACGGCCTTCACGTGGAGCCGTTGACGAGCGCTGTTCAGCTCGCTCACCGACGGACGCACCGCTTCGCTCAACGAACGATCGTCGTCCACCAGCGGGTCGGGACGTGCCTCGATCGTGTGCATGTGGCCTCACTCCTTGCTGGATCGGCCGAAACCGCCGGCCGAGGTTTGGAGCAGGCACATCGCGCGCGATGCGAGCGATGCGCTCACCCTAGCCCCAGCGGACGCGTGTGCGTCCCAGCACACGGGAATGCGCCGTTCCTGCTAGGTTTCCGACGACGTCTTCGCAGCGCCAGACCGGCCCAAACCCTGCCATCCGCTCTGTGGTGAAAGAGTCTGTGGTGAACCAGGCAAGGATGCGACCCGGCAGCTGCTCGCAGCGCACGTGGCCGCGCCGGTGACGCCTGATCAGTCGATGCGGATCGCCGTGGCTTTCGCGCGAGCCGTCACCCGGTTGCCGGCGACGGGATGGTGCGGCGCGTGCGTCGAACTGCTCGTGGTGTCGGGTGCGGGCATCACCGTGATGGGATCCGAACAGTCGGGGCCGATCTGCGTGTCCAGCCAACGAATGGCGGCGCTCGAAGATCTGCAGTTCACGATGGGCGTCGGCCCGTGCAAGGACGCGTTCGAATCCGGAGCTCCGGTCCACGCGCCGTGGCTCGATTCCGCCGATGTCGCCCGCTGGCCGGCGTTCGTCGGACTGGCCCGCGATGCGGGAATCGCTGCCGTCTTTGCTTACCCGCTGATGGTCAACGGCGCGAAGATCGGAGTCATGACGCTGTACCAGGACCGAGAAGGCGACCTCAGCTCGGGCCAGCACCAGGACAGCGTCGCGATCGCTGAGGTGTTGACGGAAACCGTGCTGAGCCTGCAGGACGCGGCGCCCGAGGGCGTCCTCGCGGAAGCGCTCGAAAGTGCAGCGGTGTATCGGGCACAGATCCATCAGGCATCGGGGATGGTGTCCATACAGCTCCAGATCCCTGTGGCAGAGGCACTACTGCGGATACGTGCCCACGCGTTCGCGAGCGGTCGATCAGTCGGCGTCGTGGCAGCGGATCTTGTCGCGCGCCGGCTCCGCCTCGCGGACGACAGACAACAACCAGGAGAAGGGGTGTAGCACCTGTGTCACACGACGACGACGACGAACAAAGGGCTCTCATTCGACAAGCCCTCACGGCGACCACTTTTGTCGAATTGGTCGACACGCTCGTGGACGACTTCGATGTCATCGAAGTCCTCACCGTGTTGACGTCTCGATGCGTGCAACTGCTCGAGACCGCAGCGGCAGGCATCCTCCTTGCCGACGCCGACGGCCAACTGCGGGTCATCGGTGCATCGACGGAAGAGGTCGGCTTGCTGGAGCTCTTCCAGATCCAAAACGATCAAGGCCCGTGCCTCGACTGCTTCCACACCGGTGCGGTGGTTACGAACTCGGACCTTTCGGCGACGTCAGCGTGGCCACAGTTCGCGGCGGAGAGCTTGACAGCGGGCTTTCCGTCCGTGTGTGCGGTCCCGCTTCGGCTGAAGGATCTCGTCCTCGGCTGTCTCAACCTGTTCATGTCGACCGCGGTGTCGCTGTCGGCCGGTGAGATCGCGCTCGCCCAGGCACTCGCCGATGTCGCGAGCATCGCGATCGTGCAGGACATGGCGACGCGCGAGTCGGCGATCCGCGAGGGTCATCTGCAGCACGCCCTCAACAGTCGGATCGTCATCGAGCAAGCCAAGGGCATGATCGCCGAGCGCGCCGGCGTCGACATGGACGACGCGTTCGCCCGTCTCCGGGCGTTCGCGCGGAACAACAATCGCGGTCTCACCGAGGTCGCCGAGTCGCTCGTTGCGGGTGCCGTCCCGGTCGACACCTTCTCGGATCGTCGTGCGTTCGGTGATCGCCGTCAGGCACCACCACCGCCACCCCCACCACGCCAGCTGTAGCTCCTCGAAAAACGTGGTTGAACCGGTCGAGCATCGGGTGTACGGTGCTCGCACGAGCGAATCTCGCTCCAGCCGCGTGGCTCCAGATCTTGGTTGCGCCCTCGTCGACGAGGAGTTGCAGTGCGCACCAGGGACATGCGTGCAGTGCCGGAGGCAGGTCCCGGGTTTCCCGACGGAGTGCCGTTCGAGGTGACCATCAGCCGACGCGGCAAGAACCGGGTCGTGCACGTCTGCGGGGAGATCGATGTCGCGACACGCCACCTGGTGCGTCGTGCGTGCCTCTCCGGCTGGCGAAAATCCGTCATCGTCGAGATGAGCGACACGACCTTCATGGACTGCTGCGGATATGGCG
>DASWRR010000054.1:0-10445 GCA_036403055.1 Ilumatobacteraceae bacterium
GCTGATCGTCGCGACCGGTCGCGACCAGCGTTGGCACATCGATCTCGCGCACGCGGGGCGCGAGATCAGCATCAGCGGTGGCGAAGACCTCGTAGGCGTCGGCATAGGTACGTGCGTCGTTGCCAAGCAATCGCTGGCGGACCGCTTCGACCACCGAGGGGTGTTCGGCCGCGAACGTCGGCGTGAACCACCGCTGCAGCGCAGGCTCGACCGTTGCACTGAACCCGTCGGCGCGCACTTCGGCGACGCGCTCGACGATTGCCCGGCGCTCGTCGACGCTGCGATCGTGGACGCCGTTCAGCAGGATCAGATGCCGCAGACGCCGGCGACCAGCACCCACTGCGAACCCTTCGGCCACCAGCGCGCCCATCGAGAAGCCGACGAGGTCGACGTCGGTATCCAACGCGTCGACGATCGCCGTCAGCTGATCCACGAACATGTCAAGCGTGTACGGCCCCGGTGGCTTCGGGGCGTTTCCGTGGCCGAGCATGTCGTAGGCGATCGTCCGTCGATGCGGCATCGCCGACATCAGCGGCCGCCACATCGTGTGGTCGAGCCCGACGCCGTGGATCAACACGAGCGGCACCCCTGCCGTTTTCATCCAGACGTGTCGGCGAACGCAGGCATGACCTCGTCGATGAAGAGCTGCAGCGAACGCTTCTGATCGACAATCGGAGCGCCATAGCTCGCGCAGTAGAGGAAGTCGACACCGAGCTGCTCGTAGGCCTTCAACTTGGCGATCACCTGATCTGGGGTTCCGAACATCAGGTGCTCGCGCAGCGTCTCTGGTGCGTACTCCTCGCGGTGCTCGAGCTGTTGCAGATCGATGCGTTCGGCGAAGCCGTTCTCCACGTCTCCGAGTTGTTTGAAGAGGTTCTCGAACTGGCCCGCCTGTCGTTGAACGGACGCGATGTAGCGCGCCGCGTCGCGCTCGTCCGCCCACACCGCCGAGTACCGCATCGCCGTCATCTTCGGTCGCGGCACGCCGGGCGCCTTCCGCAAGGCGTCGTCCATCCGGCCTGCATACGCCTCGAGCTCGGCAAAGGGACGCATCAGCGGCCAGCACATGATGTTGCAGCCGTTCGCCACCGCCCAGTCGTATGTGTCGGGATCACGCGCAGCGACCCAGATCGGCGGGTACGGCTGTTGAAGCGGCTTCGGACACGACGTTGCCGTCGGGAACGACCACCGCTCGCCGTCGTGGGCGTAGTCGCCGGCCCAGAGTCCTTTGACGGCAGGGATCAGCTCGCGCAGCGCCGCGCTCGCGCCAGCACTGTCGAGCCCTGGCACCATGCGGTCGAACTCCCGTTGGTACGCGCCGCGGCCGACTCCGAGATCGAGTCGGCCGCCGCTGAGCAGGTCGAGCATGGCCGCTTCACCCGCGAGCCGGATCGGGTTCCAGTACGCGGCGACAGCGACGGCGGTTCCGAGACGAATCCGCTCGGTGTGTGCCGCCCACCAGGCGAGCAACTGGAACGGCGCGGGTGCGATCGTCATCTCGATCGCGTGGTGCTCCGCTGCCCAGGCGATGTCGAATCCCGAGGCGTCGGCGAGCTGCACCATCTCCAACGTGTGCTCGGCGACGGCGCGCATGTCGTCCGTCGGGTCCATCCGCTCGAGGTTGATCGCGAGGCTGAATCTCATGCAGCTGTTCTAGCCGTCACAGGGGTCGCGTATGGCATGCTGCCCCGGTGCCGCACGCCTCATACGTCGCCTCTGGCGAAAGCCCTCTGCTCCCCGACGCAGCACTCGTCGAGCGGCTGCGGACCGATCAGGAGCGCCGCCGTCGTCTGACCAACACGATCGTCGGCGTGCGTTCCGGCCACGCGTTCCCGGTCGCGGCCGGCCAGATCGTGCGATTCTCGACCGTCGACGGACCACAGGTCGTCGACCTCAACCTGTGGGCTCGCGACGACCCTCGCGAACGGTTCTGGGCCGCGCGAACTCGTCAGTTCTACGGCACGCACGTCACGACCGGCCATCGGCTGTGGAGCAACCTTCCGTTCCTGCGACCAATGGTGACGTTCATCGACGACACCGTTCGATACGGACGTGATGAGGACGATGCAGGGTGTCACGATCTGCTCGGCACGCGTTGCGACCCGTACGTCAACCAGTTGCTGAGTGGCGCGGCGTACGACTTCCACTGCCACTCGAACCTCACGCGCGCGATTGCGCCGTTCGGCCTCACAGAGTTCGACGTGCACGATGTGATCAACCTCTTCCAAGTCACCGGGTTGATGCCGGACGACAAGCGGTACTTCATGAAGACGTGTCCGGCTCGTCCTGGTGACCACGTCGAACTGCTGGCGGAGATCGATCTGCTCATGGCGATCTCGCTGTGCCCCGGTGGTGATCTCGCCGTGCCGCTGTGGGGTGAAGGCTCCGACGCGGAACCGAACTGCAACCCGCTGCGTGTCGAGGTGTTTCAACCCGACGACGAGCTCCTCGCCGGATGGCGTCCAGCGGAGCGCGTCCCGTACCGCGGCGTCACCGGCATTCGCCACGGATATGGCGCGCCGGCGGATCCGCCTCCGCCTCTCACCGACCGCGTCCCGGTCAGCGAGTAGCGCCGCGCGACATGGGTGTTCTCCTTGGCATTGCCGCGGGCATTCTCCTGGGCACCAGTGACTTCTGGGCGAACCGCGCGTCGGCGACGATCAGTTCGGCCTCGGTCAGCCGCACGAACCTGGCGATCTCTGCTCTGATCTCTCCACTGCTGCTGTTCGTCAAGCCGGTCGAATGGACGCTGAAAGACGTCCTGATCGCGACGCTGTCGGGCATCACGCTCTCCGGCGGATTGGTGCTGCTGTACCGCGGCTACACGGTCGCCCGGATGGGGATCGTCGCGCCGACAGCATCGGTGCTGCTGGCCGCGGTCCCGGTCGTCTATGACCTGATTCGAGGCCACGACCCGAGCACGCTCGCTGGGTGCGGCATGGCACTCGGATTGGTCGCGCTCGTGTTGACGACGTACCAACGTGGCGGGATGGGGAGCGTCAAGGTCGGTATCTTCCTCGGTGTCGGCGCCGGGTTGTTGTTCGGGATCGCGTTCACGCTGATCTCCGAGACGTCGGACGATGCCGGACTGTCGCCGGTGCTGATCCAGCGGCTGTCGGGTCTGCTGTTCCTCATCGTGTTGCAACGATTCGACAAGGCGCCGATCCTCGCCTTGCGCTTGCCGGCCCGGAAGTGGGCCGTCGGTTCAGGCTTGGCCGGCGGTGTCGCCCTCGGGTGTCTTCGCCTCGGGTACATCAAGGGCTCGGCCGGCCCCGTCTCGGTGGCCGCGTCGCAGTTCGCGGCGGTTGCGGTCCTCCTGTCGGTGCTCTTCAACAAGGAACGCCTGCGCCCATGGCAGGCGATCGGTGTCACGGCAAGCGGCATCGGCGTGGCCCTGATGGCGCTCGGCTGACACACGGGTCACCAGCGACTGACGTGGTGCCCAGTGGTACCGTTGGGCCATGAGCGACTTGCAACTCGAAGGTGTTTACGTCCCCGTCGTCACGCCGTTCGATGCAGACGAGGGTCTCGATCTGTCGACCCTCACCAAGGTGATCGATTTCTGCCTCGATGCGGGCGTGCGTGGAGTCGTCTCGTGCGGCACGACCGGCGAGTACTACGCGATGTCGTCCGACGAGCGCAAGGCCGTGATGGCGCACACCGCCGAGGTCGTGGGGAAGCGGGCCCAGTTGGTCGCCGGCTGCAACGCCGGTTCGACTCGCGAAGCAGTACGCCTCGCCGGGGCCGCGATCACCATGGGGTACGACGCGATAATGCTCGCCGCGCCACCCACATCGCTGCCGACGCAGCGCGAGCTCGCCGCGCACTACCGGGCGGTCGCCGATGCCGTCGACAAGCCGGTCGTCCTGTACAACTACCCGGCTCGCGCCGGAGTGGAGATCGGGTTCGAGTGTCTCGATGCAGTTGCCGACCATCCGAACATCGTGGCGATCAAGGAGTCGAGTGGCGACTTCTCGAGGTTCTTGCAATTGCAACGAACCTACGTGGGCAATCTCGACATCATGTGTGGCAGCGACGACCAGGCTGCTGACTACTTCGCGTGGGGCGTGCGCAGCTGGCTGGCCGGAACCGCCAACGTCCTGCCCCGTCATCACGTGGTGATCATGAACACGGCGAACGAGGGCAACTACGGGCTCGCCCGCCAGCAGTTCGCTGCCATCCTGCCGTGGATCCAGAACATGGAGAGCGGCTCGTACAACTCCAAGGCGAAGCTGGGTCTCGCCCATCAAGGCTTCGATTGCGGACCGGTGCGCGCGCCGTTGCTCGGTCTCACCGACGACGTCGCGGCGGAGTTCCTCGCCGTCCTCGACACGGCGCTCGGCGCCGCGTTCGCCAAGGGCTGAGGCCGAGTGCGCTCGACAAGGTCGTACACCGCGGTCGAGGTGCACGCGGAGGGCGAGCAAGGCACGTGCTACCTCGGGTCCGTTTTCGACGTGCCCGGCGCGACGATGCGCGACAAGTTGCGCCACATCAACGAGGTCGACGACTCGATCCGCAAGTTCTTGTGCTTCGAGCCGCGCGGCCGACCACAGACGAGCGCGAACCTCGTGTTTCCGTCGCAGGATCCTGAGGCCGACGCCGGGTTCATCATCTGCCAGGCGGATCGTGCCCACGCGATGAGCGGTTCCAACACGATCTGTGTCGTGACGGCGTTGCTGGAGACCGGCATGGTCGAAATGGTCGAGCCGGAGACCCACGTCGTGCTCGAAACCGCCGCGGGTCTGATCCGCGCAACAGCGACGTGCCGTGACGGGCGCTGCGAACGGGTCACGTTCGATGGCGTGCCATCGTTCGTCGAGGCGCTCGACGTGCCGCTGTACGTCCCGGGTCTCGGCAACATCGCGGTCGACGTCGCGTACGGCGGCTGCTACTACGTGTTCGCCGATCCGGCACAGTTCGGCGTCAAGCTCGATCGGCAGAGCGCCCGCCAGGTCGTCGAGGCTGGGACTGCGATCTCGTTGGCGGCGCGCCAGTCCATCACGGTGCAGCATCCCGACATTTCCGAGATCGACTTCATCTCGTACGTCATGCTGATCGGTGACGACGATCCGGCGAACGGCTCGCTGCGCGGCGCCACGGTGCTCAGTGGTCGCGTCGATCGATCACCGTGTGGCACCGGCAACTCGGCGCGGCTTGCGCTGCTCGCCGCGCGAGGTGGCGCGAGCGTTGGTAGTCGCTTCATCGCTCGATCGCTGATCGACAGCGAGTTCGTCGTGGAGATGATCGGTGAGACGACCGTCGGCGATCGTGCCGCCGTCCTCCCGCGCATCTCCGGCCGCGGTTGGGTCGTCGGTTCACGCACCACCACCGTCGATCCCACCGACCCGTACCCGCTCGGCTACGTGCTGAGCGATGTGTGGGGCGACGAGGTCGGTTCCCTCTAGTCGAACGCGACTCGACGACAGCCCGTCAGCGTCGGAGCGGGCTGCGATCCGGGTCGAACGCGCTGATGTCGGTCGACGATCGCCCGGTCATGATGAGCTCCGAGATCGCGACGCCGCTCGGAGGTGCCAACGTCAGACCGAACATGCCGTGGCCCGCGCCGACGACGACGTTGCGCCAGCGTTTCGGTCGGCCCATGAACGGAAGGCCGTCCGCGCTCATCGGCCGCGACCCGGCCCACGTGTCGAACCGTTCGTCCCACGCGAGGTCGAGGAACTTGCGCATCGAGGTGATGATCGACTCGACTCGGCGACCGTCGAACGGAGGGTGATCGCCGCCGAACTCCATTGTCCCGCCGAGACGAATGCGATCGTCGAAGGGAGTCGCTACCGCGTGGACCTCCTCGAAGATGACCGGCTGACGCAGACCCGGCGATGTCGGCAGACCGACGTTGTATCCCTGGCCCGGAATCACCGACAGTCGCACATCGAAGTGCTTCGCCAGCAGACGAGACCCGGCGCCGGCGGCGAGCAAGAACTCGTCGCCATCGAAGACACCGTTGGTGGTCGCGACCGACCGGACACGATCGCCCGACGACACCACATTCGTGACGTCGGTGTGCTCGACGAAGCGCACGTTGCGCGACCGCAGGATCTCGATCACCGAATCGACGTACCGACGCGGATCGATCGAGCGGTCGCCGGGCATCACCAGTCCGGCCCGAACGTGGTCGGTGACCGCGGGCGCCAGCCGGCGAATCTCGTCGCCGTCGACGACACGGTCGGGGATGCGGGCGCCGAACTCGACCATCGGTTGGAGTGCCGCAAAGTGATGCTCGGCCTTGGCAACGTCGTGGTACGGGACCAACAGCTCTGGACTCAGCGTCACCGCGGCGCCTTGGCTCGCGAGGCGTTCGAGGACTGCACCGCTGTTCCGATTGAACTGGGCAAGCGCGGCGCGTCCGGATTCGTAACGAGACGCGGTGCAGTTGCGGGCGAAGGTCAACAGCCACGGAGCCATCCTCGGGATGGCCTTCGGAAGGATGCGGAGTGCTCGTGCCGGATCGCGCAGCGATTTCAATGCATTCCCGATGGCCCCTGGTGCGGGGAGCGGCTCGACGATCGCGGTGCACATGAAGCCGGCGTTCCCGCGCGCTGCGCCGCTTCCGAGCGCGGCGGTGTCGATGATCGTCACCTCTGCACCCGCTTCGCTGAGGAACAGCGCGGACGACAGACCGACGAGGCCGCCACCGATGATCACAACCGCTTTCGTCATACGGCCTCGATGATGCCGGCGGCCGCAGCCGCTCGTTGCGCGATCGCCAGGTCCTGCACCGCGAGCCCGACGCTCTTGAACAACGTGATCTCATCGGACGACGCTCGGCGCAGTCGACCCGTCGCGAGGTCGGTGAGGTCGCCGGCGATCTTGTCCCACGACCATGCGCCCTCTTCGACCGCGAGGTGAAGGTCACCGGCTTCCGCCTTCGCCGCGGCGACGTCGTCGACGGCAACCGTCGAGGCGGCGACGAGGTCGGCGGAAACCTCGCGCAGATCGAGTCGATACGACCCGACGAGGTTGATGTGCGTGCCGGGCCGCACGTCGGCTCGGCCGAACAGAGCAGTGTCGGCACGCGTCGCGCCGCAGACGATGTCGCATCCTGCGGCCTCGGCGTACGACCCCGCGACAGCCGCTTCGCCTGCCGCGCTGAGCTCTGCGACGACAGCGGCGACTCGCTCCGACGTGCGGCCGGCGACGACGACCTTGTCGATGCCCGGCCGCACGACGCGCATCGCCCGCACGTGGGCGACCGCCTGAGGTCCTGTCCCGATGATCCCAACGGATCGCGCATCGCCGCGCGCCAACACGTCGGTCGCGAGCGCCGAGATCATCGGGGTCCGCAACGTCGTCAGTGCCGCGCCGTCGAGCAACGCGACGGGCTGGCCGATGCGCATGTCGAACAGCACGTAGACACCTTGAATGATCGGAAGCCCGCGGGACGGGTTGTTCGGTTGAATCCCGACGAGCTTCACACCGGCGGAATCACCCGCGGCCGCCGGCATCACGAGGAACTCGCCGCCGCCGGCGCGGCAGTGGACCCTGTCGACATTCGACGGCGTATCGGCGAAGCAGGAGCGCAACGCGTCGAGCGCATCTGTCAACGGAACGAGCCGGAACAGCTCGTCGGCGTCGAGGTACGGCAGCGTGCTCTGCATCAGGAGCGATCATGGCAGGCCAGCTACGGTTCGTGCATGTCTGACGTGGCGCAGGGCGTGCGCATCTCGAGGTGCAGATGACTGCGCGGCTGGTCGCGGGGGTCGATTCGTCGACGCAGAGCACGAAGGTGGAAGTGCGCGATCTCGACACCGGAGAGGTGGTCGGCCGCGGCTCCGCACCCCACCCTCCGACGACGCCGCCGCGGTCCGAGCAGGACCCGCAGGCGTGGTGGGCCGCGTTCGAGGCCGCCTGGGCCGCGGCCGGTTCTCCGCGCGTCGAGGCGATCAGCGTCGCCGGTCAGCAGCACGGAATGGTCGTGCTCGACGCCGATCTCGGCGTCATCCGTCCGGCGAAGCTGTGGAACGACACCGAGACAGCCGCCGATGCCGGATGGTTGGTGAAGCAGTTGCCGGGAGGAGCGGCGGAGTGGGCCGCGTCCGTCGGCAGCGTGCCCGTCGCGTCGTTCACCGCGTCGAAGCTCAGCTGGCTGCACCGCAGCGAAACCGACAACTGGGAAAAGGTGGCGCACGTCCTGCTGCCGCACGACTGGATGACGTTTCGATTGACGGGAGCGCTCGTCACGGACCGCGGCGACGCGTCGGGTACCGGTTACTGGTCGCCGTCGGCGGGCGACTACCGGTGGGACATCCTGGCGATCATCGACAAAGGCCTCGATTGGCCGAGCGTCGTGCCACGTGTGTGCGGTCCTACCGAGGTGGTTGGCGCGTGGAACGGCGCAAAGGTGGCGTGCGGTACGGGGGACAACATGGCTGCCGCGTTGGGCCTCGGCCTCGGCCGTGGAACCGCCGTGCTGTCGCTCGGGACGTCGGGAACCGCGTACGCGGTCAGTGATCGGCCATCGTCGGACCCTTCTGGATTGGTCGCCGGGTTCGCCGACGCGACCGGCGCCTTCCTCCCACTGGCGTGCACGCTGAATGCCACGAAGGTGACCGACACGATTGCGAGGATCTTGGGCGTCGATCGGGCCCGGTTCGACGAGCTCGCGTTGTCCGCGCCATCGGGTGCCGACGGAATGACGATGCTGCCGTACTTCGACGGCGAGCGAACTCCCAACCTGCCGAAGTCGACCGGGTTGCTCGCAGGTCTGCGCAGCGACGCATCGCCCGAGCGCATCGCGCGCGCCGCCGTCGAAGGAGTCGTCTGCGGACTGCTCGACGCGCTCGATGCGTTGCGCGCCAACGCCGAGGTCTCGTCTGTCCGGCTCGTCGGCGGTGGCGCGAAGAGCGCGGCGTACCGTCGCGTGGTCGGCGAGCTGTGCGATCTTCCGGTGACGGTCGCGGATGCCGAGGAGGCCGTTGCGACCGGCGCGTGCGTGCAAGCTGCCGCGGTTGCTCTTGGAGTGGAGCATCGCGAGATCGCCGATCGCTGGCAGCTCGGACGTGCGACCGCGCTCGAGTCCTCGGCGGCCGACGACGCCGGTGTTCGCGCCCGCTATGCCGAGCTGAGGTCGACCATGTACCCGTCGACCGCATGACAACGGATCCGTTCGCTGTCCTCGGACTCGGCCCCGACGCAACGCTCGACGAGGTCCGCTCGGCGCGTCGCAAGCTGGCAGCGCAGTTCCACCCCGATCACGGTGGTGACGCCGCGAAGATGGGTGAGATCAACGTTGCCTTCGACGCGGCCGTGTTCATGCTCCTGCACCCGGAGTCGCGGCCCGACGACGAGACGGCCGCAGATCAACCCGCCGCGCGTCCGGCGCCGCCCGCGCCATCACGCCGGTACACCGGGATTCAGTACGACGCGCCGTCGTTCACCATCGACACCTTGCCGGCCGAAGCGTTCGAGGCACTCCTCGTCGTCACGTCGTGGATGGGGGAGGTCCTGGTCGACGATCCGCCCTACGTCCTCGAGGTCCACCTCGACGAGCCGAGCCCGTGCTGGTGCCGCCTCGAACTCGTTCCCGACGCGGGTGGGAGCACCGTGACGCTCACGGTTGCGTCGATCGACGGGGTTCCGGCTCCAGACGTCGAGGCGGTTCGTGATGTGTGGGTCGCGAACTTGAATCGTCTCTAGACGGATGGTGGACGCGTCACGCGCCGGCCACTGATCGAGCCGGCCGCCGCCTTGGTGAGGCGATCGCGGATCGCGTGACCGAGTCCGGTCGCGGGCGGCAGTACGGCGATCACGGTCGACACGCCGCGCGCGTCAGCGTCGCGCAACCGGCTGTACAACGTCTGCGCGTAGCGAACCAGATTCGGTTCGTCGAGGATCTCGGCGTCGCGCTGAGCACCGAGCACAGCCGTCGCCTCGTTGCTCGAACCGACGAGGACCACGCGACAGCGCGGCGCGTAGTGCGACTCGAGCATGCCGGGAGCGCGGCTGACGCCGGAAGCGGGAGCGACCGGTTCGTTCAGCAGCACCGCGATGTCCTCCGCCGAGATTGCCCCAGGGCGAAGGACCTGCGGCGGTTCGACGGTGCAATCGACGATCGTCGACTCCACACCGATCGGGCACGGACCGCCATCGAGGATCAGGTCGACGTCGTCGCCGAGATCAGCACGGACGTGGTTCGCGGTCGTGGGGCTGACGCGGCCGAATCGATTGGCAGAAGGGGCCGCGAGGCCCCCACCGAAACGCGACAGCAGATCGAGCGTCAGAGAGTGCGCCGGCATCCGCACGCCCACCGTGTCGAGGCCTCCGGTGACGACGTCCAGGACGCCGGCGGCACGCGGTACCACGAGCGTCAGCGGGCCCGGCCAGCACGCGTCCGCGAGAGTCGCGGCAGATGCCGGAACAGTTGCCCCCCATTGCGCGAGGTGTTCGATCGCGCCGATGTGGACGATCACCGGATGGTCTGCGGGTCG
>DASWRR010000055.1:0-8981 GCA_036403055.1 Ilumatobacteraceae bacterium
GCTCGCTGATGTGCGATCCCGTCGCTTCGAACTCGGGTCCGTACCATCCCGGGCCGATGCCGAACTGGTACCGGCCGCCAGTGAGGAAGTCCAGCGTCGCGACCTCTTTGGCCAAGAGGACGGGATTCCTCAGCGGGACCACAAGGATGCCGGTGCCGACCATCTCGACATCGGGTGCCACTGCCGCCGCGTGCGTGAGCACAGTCATCGGCTCGAGCCACGGCATGCCGTACAGGCCGGGGGCGTGGAGCAGGTGATCGATCACCCACAGGTCGATGTCGTGCTCATTCGCCTTCTTGGCGAAGGTGTCGGTGCCCTGCCTGGCTCGCGCGTAGTCGAGACCGGGATAGGCGTACGAGGGGATCCACGCTCCGAAGCGCATAGTGACTTCCTTTCCGGAAGGGTTTGATCAAGTGCGGATGGTTGACGTCGCTGCGGGCCGGCCCCCGGCTGCCTCGTCGAGCAGCCCAGGAACGATGGTGCTCGTCGCGAAGTCGCGGTGATCGTTGTTGAGGACGACGACGGATTGTGTGTCGCGTCTCGCGCACGCTTCGATCAAGTCGACGTGTTGGGCGAGCGACACTCGTTGCACCTCCCCAGGCTTGTGGAGGAGGAGGACGCGATAGTGGTCGGTGTGTTCCCACAGACGGGCGATCTGTTGGATGAGACGCGACGTGCCCGGGCCGCGGAACGGTACGAAGTGCATCTCCCGATGAGCGATGTTGGCGCGCCACAAGTCGCCCGCATCGAGGGCTTCTTCCATCTCCAGGCGGAACTGGGTCATCCGTTCGGCGTCGTCATCGGTGAGATGAGGAACCGCGAGTCTGATTGCCTCGGTCTCCAACAAGGTGGCGATGTGCTGGAGCTCCAGGAAGTCGTCGTACCCGAGCTTGGCGACCCAGTATCCACGCCGAGGTTCGTTGACCACCACACCTTCGTTCTGCAGTTGCTTCAGTGCTTCACGAACGGGCACTGGACTGACCCTGCAGTGATCGGCGATGTCTTCGACGCGGACCTTGGTGCCTGGCGGCAACTCGCCGGTGACCAGCAGTTGACGGATGAAGAGCAACACCCGCTCCTGCACGGTCGGCTGGACCATCGAAGGTGCAGCGGAGGCGAACGTTGCGCTCTGTGCCATTTCGGTGACACTAAAACTCGAGGCAGAGTATTGCAAATATTCGATTTCTGAAGCGGTCGATGTACAGTCGGCGCCGATGAAGCCGTGCCCCTTCCGGTACCACGCCCCGACCTCGATGGAGGCCGCGACCGGAGCGTTGGCGCTGGCCGGCGACGACGCGCTGGTCATGTCGGGCGGACAGAGTTTGATGCCGATGCTCAACATGCGTCTGGCGCGACCCTCCGACGTGATCGATCTGAGGGCGGTTCCAGACCTCGGTCACGTCGAGGTGCGCGACGGGATGGTCGACGTTGGAGCCATGGTCACTCATCGTGCTGCCGAAACCGATGCGCTGATCGCGACGAATCTGCCATTGGCCCACCGCGCTGCAGGCATGATCGGGTTCCGGGCGATCCGAAATCGAGGAACGGTCGGTGGCAGCATCGCCCATGCCGATCCCGCGGCGGAATGGCCAGCCGTACTGGTCGCGCTCGACGGCCACGTGACGCTTCAGTCTGCGACGGCCGTCCGCACGATTTCGAGCGATGAGTTCTTCGTCTCGGTCTTCACGACGGCGAAGCTGCCGGGAGAGATCATCACCGGTCTGTCCTTCTCCGCTCGTTTCGCGCAGCACTGGGGCTTTGCCGAGTTCCAGCGGCGCACCGGTGATTTCGCCATCGTCGCGGCGGCGGTCGCTTGCCAGGTGAGCGAGTCCGTCATCACGGAGGCGCGTGTGGTCCTCGCCGGCGTCGGCAGCACACCAGTTCGCTGCGCCGCCGCAGAAGCGGTCCTACTGGGGCGAGCTGCCACTGCAGAGACGGCCGCAGCGGCAGCGGCCGCGGCGCGCGACGAAGTCGATCCGATCGGTGACGTGCACGCCTCGGCGGACTACCGACGCCGGCTCGTCTTCAGCGAAACACATCGCGCCATCTCGCAAGCACTGTCGCCGCGTGTCGGAGATCTCGCCCATGCGTGAGATCAACGTCGTGATCAACGGATCTGATGTGCGGGCGACCGTGTCTGATCGCTTGTTGCTGTCGGACTTCATTCGTGACGACCAGCGGCTGACGGGGACCCATGTCGGTTGCGAGCACGGGTATTGCGGTTCGTGCACGGTGCTGCTCGATGGCGCGTCGGTCCGGTCGTGCCTGACCCTCGCCGTCCAGACCGACGGCCACGTGATTGAAACGGTTGAATCACTTGCCGTCGGCGCCGACCTCCATCCGATTCAGGAGGCCTTCCGGTTGAACCACGGGCTGCAGTGCGGGTTCTGTACGCCCGGACTGTTGATGACCACGCTCGAGTTGGCCCGCGAGAATCGAGAGTGCTCGCGCGAAGAGATCCGCGAGCGACTGGCCGGAAACCTGTGCCGATGCACGGGCTATCACCACATCGTCGATGCAGTAGAGGCCGCACTGCGAACAGGTGGTCGCGATGATGGATGACGTCCGCAGCCCGCGGTTGGTCGGCGCGCGAGTTCTCCGCGTCGAGGACCGGCGACTGCTCACGGGTTCCGGGCGATTCGTTGCCGACATCGCCCTCGACCGGATGCTGGCTGCCAAGTTCGTCAGGGCCGACGTTGCCCACGGCAACCTCACAGGGGTCGACGTCAGCGCCGGATTGTCGATCGACGGTGTGCTGGCAGTGTTTGTCGGCAGCGACTTCGCCGACCACGAGGTTCGCTGTGTCTCGAGCTACGAAGGTTTCCAATCATCCGGGCAGCCGATCCTCGCCGTCGATCGAGTGCGCTTCGTGGGGGAAGCGATCGCGATGGTCGTTGCCGACGACGAATATGTCGCCGAGGACGGATGCGACGCGGTGATCGTCGACATCGAGGCGCTCACACCGATCCTGTCGCGCGCACAAGCTCTGGCCGACGACGCCGAACCGCTGCACGCCGGTTGGGTCGGCAATGCATATGCGCGGCGCGCCCTGCGGACTCCACGGTTCGATCAAGCCGTTGCGAATGCCGCACATCACCTCACGTTGCAGTTGACGAACGGGCGCCACACGGGAATACCGATCGAGACTCGTGGCTGCGTGGCCGAGTACGACCGAGGTAGCGGTGTCTTCCGGTTGTTCACCACAACGCAGATTCCCCACCTGATCCGTGCAGGACTCTCGCTCGCTCTCGGGGTACCGGAGAGCAACATCCAAGTGGTGTCACCCGATGTCGGCGGTGGGTTCGGGGTCAAGGCTCAGCTGTACGTCGAAGACGTTGCGTGCTGTCTCGCGGCCCGCGCCCTGGGTCGGCCGATCAAGTGGGTCGAGGATCGTCGCGAGCACTTCATCGCTTCACACCACTCACGCGAGCACTACCACTCGGTCACGGCGCACTTCGACGACGACGGTGTCGTGCAGGCCCTCGAGGCGGACGTCGCCGTCGACATGGGGGCGTACTCGGTGTTCCCGTGGACGGCGACGATGGACAACGGGATGGCGATGGGCATCCTTCCCGGCCCGTATCGGATCCACCACTACGCCGCGACCGGCACGCCGTATTGCACGAACAAGACGCCGTATGGCGCCTACCGCGGCGTTGCCCGGCCGGCTGCGTGCTTTTCGATCGAACGACTCATCGACCAGATCGCCCGCCATCGGGGGCTCGATCGTGTCGAAGTACGCCGGCGAAATCTGCTGCAGGGCAGCGACTACCCGTGGCATTCGCCATCGGGCCTCGTCTACGACAGCGGTTCACTGATCGAGTCGATGGACAAGGTGGTGGAGCTCGCCGACTACGACGGTCTCCTGGTCGACCAGGCTCGAGGGCGTGCGGAGGGGCGGTTGTTGGGCATCGGTCTGGTCGCGTTCACCGAGCAGACCGCGCACAGTACGCAGGAGTTCAAGCTGCGCGGCGTACCGATCGTGTTCGGATACGAGACCGTTCGGGTGCGCATGGATGCGTCCGGCCAGGCTGTGGTCGCCGCATCGATCCACGATCACGGTCAGGGTTTGGAGACGACGCTCGCCCAGATCACGGCCGATCGACTCGGGCTGGCGATCGAGGATGTCCACGTGCAGTACGGCGACACCGACCGCGTCGCCTACGGATCCGGAACGTTCGCCAGCCGGTCTGCTGTCCTCGCCGGCGGGGCCGCCACCAAGGCCGCCGATGTCGTGGCCGACGTGTTGCGCGAGGTGGCCGCCCATTGTCTCGAAGCGTCACCGGAGGATGTGGTGCTCGACGCGGGGAAGCTGTGGGTGCGCGGCACGCCGAGCAGATCGATCGAGGTCAAGGAGGTGTGCCGCCTCGTGTATCAACGACCGGAGCGTTTGCCCGATGGGGTCGAGCCGATGCTCGAGGCGACGCGCACCTACGACGCGGCACCCGGCACCGGTGCGTACACGAATGCTGCGCATCTCGCGATGGTCGAGGTCGATCAGCAGACCGGCAAGTCACAAGTGCTCACCTACGCCGTCGTCGAGGACTGCGGGCCGATGATCAATCCGATGATCGTCGAAGGCCAGATCTTCGGTGGAATCGCGCAGGGAATCGGAACTGCGCTGTTCGAAGAGTTCCTGTATGACGACGATGGCCAGCCGCTCTCGACGACCTTCGCGGACTACCTGATCCCGACGATGACGGACGTGCCAGATTTTCGCGTCGCCCATCTACAGACTCCGTCCCCCCACACGATTGGCGGGATCAAAGGCATGGGGGAGGGTGGCGCAATTCCGCCGGGTGCGGTCATCGCCGCGGCGATCGAAGACGCGATCTCACCCCTTGGCCATGTCGTGATCACGCGACTGCCACTCACTCCAGAGCGCGTCCTGGAGTACATCGACGCGGCGAAAAACCAAGGAGGCGGGCGATGAGCACCGTTGCATTGATCCAGCTCGCTGCCCAAGTGCCGGTGAGTTCCGACGAGGCAATCGATCTCGCCGCAGAGCGGATCGGCTCGGCGCGGTCCGCGGACCTCATCGTGCTCCCGGAGGTGTGGTACCCGGGGTACTTCTCGTTCGACAGCTATGCCGCGGCAGCGTCGCAGACTCCTTCGATGATGGAGCGTTTCGGCGAGATCGCCCGAAGCGCCGAGACGTGTCTGCACGTCGGATCGCTGATCGAGGCCGACGGCGATCGCCTCTTCAACACGTCCGTCATGTTCGGTCCTGACGGACGAGTGATCGGGCGCTACCGCAAGATCCACCTCTTCGGCTACGGGAGTCGCGAGCAGCAACTGTTGACGCCGGGGTCGGACGTGGTCGTCGTCGACACCCCGCTCGGTCGGCTCGGGATGGCCGTCTGCTACGACTTGCGATTTCCTGAGCTGTTCCGGCGGATGACGGAAATGAGGGCGATCGGATTCGTGGTCGCGTCAGCGTGGCCGCATCCCCGAGTCGAGGCGTGGACCACGTTGCTGAGGGCGCGCGCGATCGAGAACCAGGCGGTGATGATCGCCTGCAATGGTGTCGGGCCGACGGATTCGGGCGCGGTGCTGTGCGGTCGCTCGGCCATCGTCGACGCCTGGGGAGTGACCATCGGTGAGCTCGGCAGCGACCCCGACGTGTTGGTCCGAGATGTCGACTTCGCGGCCGTCGGTGCCGCCCGTTCTCGGTTTCCAGCGCTGGCCGATCGTCGGCTTCTCGGAGATCCCGACAATGATCTGATCATCGAGCCCGTTGACGGGGCGCCCGTGCGGTTCGGCGCCAAGCGCCTCATTCTCGCCGGGTACACCGGGAGAGATGCGGCCGCCGTCGCCTCGTACATCGCCAAACTCGAACACGAAGGGATCGCGCCGCCGAGCGAGGTCCCGTCGTACTTCGTGTTGGGGGCGGACCGCTTGACGACCGACACGGCAGTCGAGACGACCAGTGCGGAATCCTGCGGCGAAGTCGAGTTCGCGTTGTTGATCGACGACGACGAGATCTACGTCGCGGTCGCGTCGGATCACACGGACCGCGCGCTCGAGTCCATCGACATTCCCGCGTCGAAGCAGAGCTGCGTCAAGGTGATCTCGAGCAAGGTGTGGCGACTCGCCGATGTCGAGGACCACTGGGATGAGCTCACGTTCGAAGCGCGAACCCCATCCGGTGCCGAAGCGGCGTATCAATCCGGTCCCGTCGCCGCGCTGCGACCGCCGGCCGAACTGATGCGACTCGTCGAAGAACGGTTCGGCGGACCGATGGCGGGGACCGTGATCCTCTCAGGAACGATCGCCGCGGCGACCGAGTTCCAATATCACCCCACCTTCGAGGTGGCATTGATCGATCCGATGATGGATCGGAAGCTAACAACGTCATACACCGTGAAAAATGTTCTGGAGGAGATCTGATGGGAAAGCCAGCGCTGGAGTTCTTCGACCCCGAGATGGTCCCGTGGCAGCCGGAGGCGGGAATCGAGGGCCTGTTCAGCAAGACACTGGCCCTTGACCCGGACAAGGGGTCCTACAGCCGGTTGCTGAAGTTCCTTCCAGGAACCGACACCACGCCAGCAGGTGTTCAGAAACATCCGCACTGGGAGGAGATCTGGATCGTGTCCGGCGCGATTCACGACTTGTCGCTCAACAAGACGTTCACCGCCGGGATGTACGCCTGCCGGCCTCCCGGAATGCCGCACGGCCCGTGGACCAGTCAGTACGGCGCAATCACCTTCGAAGTTCGCAACTACGACTGATTGTTGGATCTACCGCGGTCGACGCTGCGGTCACATCGTGAAGATCTGCACGCGCAGAGGGCGGCCCATCGATGGGCAGGCGCTGAGCGCAGCGAGCGCGTCGATGCGCGCGATCAGGTCGATGTAGTCGCCCGGACGGCTATGTCCGGTGATCAGCTTGAACTCACTCGTTTCGTAGTTGTATTCGAGTGTCTGGAAGAGGTTGAACGGGTCGGGGATGTTCTCCGGAGCGATGTTGCGACCATCCAGCGCCTTTTGCAGCACCTCATAACAGCCGAACGGCGGGACCCCGAGCGGTCCGCCGACTGTCATCTTCTCGGTGCTGAATCCGTCGTAGTACTTGTGGTCGAAGTTCTCGAACACCCATGCGCTGCACATCCCGTACTGGAGGTCGTGAACGCCGTAGGTGTCGGTGTCGATCGTGAAGATGATGTTGTTGTCGCGGGTGTAGAGGTGATGCCCGGTCGTGATCATCAGGCGGCCTTGGTTGGCCTTCGTTCTCGCCTGACTCAGCCGTTCGTCGAGATTGTTCGCGTTGAAACACACGAAGTCCCCGATCGCAGACCCCTCGATGTCGGTGATTCGAATGCGCTGGCCCATCTCCACCAGCCAGGCCCCGCCACTGCGTGCCGCGACGACCTCATCGTGCACCAACGTTCCCGTTCCGACGCGTTGATCATCCATGCGCCGGATTCTTCCATCTGTTCGCGCGGTGTCACCAATCAACCGACGACGATGTCACCGATCAGCCGAAGTAACACAGCTGCTTGGTGCGCCCCCTGGGTTTCGAACCCAGAACCTGCGGATTAAGAGTCCGTTGCTCTGCCGTTGAGCTAGAGGCGCATCGCCCAAGCCGAAGCGAGGACCCGAGCAGTGTAGGGGCACCGGGGTGCCCCTGAACTGCTCGATTGGGGTGACCGACGGGGCTCGAACCCGCGACATCCAGTACCACAAACTGGCGCTCTACCAGCTGAACTACGGCCACCATGTAGATCGCACAGTGTGCCACATCGCGCTCCGAGTTCCACGCCTCGATTCTCTGGGTCTCTGTCAACGAGTTTGTTCACGATGGAATCCGTGGTGAGGTAGGCTTGCGGGAACGAAATCCGCTTGGAGAATCGAATGAGCACAATGGAATCCATCGACACCCGAAATCTAGTGAGGAGAGCACGGGAGATCACACAGCGCGAGCTGGCTGTCTACATGAAGCGAACGGCCGGCTCGATGAAGGCCACGGAGCGGGCCCGCAAGGTCATGCCGATGGGCGTGCCGTCGAGCTTTCAGTCATACGACCCTCACCCCATCGTCGTGCGCAGGGCGCAGGCCGCGTGGATGGAAGACGTCGACGGCAATCGCTACGTCGACTTCGACCTCGGCTTCGGCGCACTCTTCGCCGGCCATTGCAACCCCATCGTTCGCAGCGCGATCGAACACCAACTCGACGACGGGACGCTGTTCGTCACGCCGTGCGAGTTGAACGCCGACGTCGCCGAGATGCTCGCCGCTCGGTACAAGTTGCCGATGTGGCGTTTCACGAACAGCGGCACGGAGGCGACGATGGACGCGATCCGCGTTGCCCGCGGCCTCACCGGTCGCGAGAAGATCGTCAAGGTCGAGGGTGGCTATCACGGCCATCACGACGAGGTGATGATCTCGATGAAGCCGCCGATCAGCGAAGCCGGACCCGCGGATGATCCTCGTGCGATCCCCGCGACCGCCGGCATCACACGCGCCGTGTTGGCCGACACCAAGGTCATCCCGTACAACCGCGCGGACCTGCTCGAGAAGGCGTTGGCCGGAGGCGATGTCGCCGCGTTCATCGTCGAACCGGTGATGGAGAACATCGGCATCTGCCTTCCGCAGCCTGGGTATCTGCAGGCGGTGCGCGAGATCACGCGCAAATACGGCACGATGTTGATCTTCGACGAGGTCAAGACCGGCATCACCGCCGGGTGGGGTGGTGCAACCGGCGCAGTCGAGGTGCAACCGGATCTCGTCGCGCTCGCCAAGAGCATCGGTGGCGGGCTGCCCCTCGGCGCCTTCGGTGGCACGCAGGAGTGCATGGATCAGATCACGAGCGGCAGGGTGCTGCACCTCGGTACGTACAACGGCAACCCGCTGTGCATGGCTGCGGCGAAAGCGGTGTTGAACGAGGTCTGCACGCCGGAGGCAACACAGGCGACCGTCGATCTCAACGCTCGGGTGCTGGCCGCGTGTCAGCAGACGATCACCGATGCGGGATTGCCGGCG
>DASWRR010000056.1:0-32864 GCA_036403055.1 Ilumatobacteraceae bacterium
GGACCTTCCGCACTTCAACCCGGACCACGACAGCGATCCGCTCCCACCGGCCGTAGTTGAACTTCGGTCGCGGATTGCTGCCGCGGACGCCATCCTCTTCTCGACGCCGGAGTACGCCGGCGCGATGCCGGGATCGCTCAAGAACCTGCTCGATTGGACGGTCGGCGGTGTCGAGATCTCCGAGAAGCCGACCGCGTGGATCAACATCTCCACCGCTCCGACCGGAGCTTCGGCAACGCACGAATCACTGACAACCGTGCTGCGGTACACCGGTGCCAACGTGATCGACGCGGCGTGTGTTCGCATCCCTGTGCCACGCGATGCCGTCGGTCGCGACGGCCTCATTCAGGACCCGATGCTACGCGGCCAGATCGCTTCCGCGGGGGCTACCTTGCTCGCCGGCTGACTCACGACCGCGTCAGATCCGCTCCCAGTAGCGACGCAACTCCCAATCGGTCACCGACTGGTTCGAGGCGAGCCACTCGCCCTTCGCCATCGTGAGGATGTGGTGGTGCACGTCGTCACCGAAGCACTCCCTGGCGATCGCGGACCCCTCCCACAGCGCGATCGCGTCCGGAAGGTTCCACGGGATTCGACCGATGGTCTTCGCCTCGTACCCGTTGCCGACGAAGGGCTCCTCCAGCGGCAACTTGTTCTTGATGCCGTGCAGCCCGCCTGCGATCTGGCCGGCGAACGCGAAGTAGCTGTTCGCATCGCTGCCGGGGATGCGGCACTCGACCCTGCATCCCTTGCCGTGGCCGACCTTGCGGAAGCCGAGCGTGCGATTGTCGACTCCCCACCCGATCCCTGTCGGTGCCCATGAACCGGGCTGGAAGCGCTTGTAGCTGTTGACCGTCGGCGCCCACAGCAGGCTGAACTCCTGTGCCGTGGCGATGAGACCGGCGAGGTAGTGCTGGAAGGTCTCGCTCATCCCGTGCGGGCCGTGATGATCGTCGAACATCGCCTTCTTGCCGTCGGGCGACCACAGGCTGCTGTGCACGTGGCACGACGAACCGGTGTCGTTGAAGTCGTACTTGGCCATGAAGCTCACTGACCTGCCGTTGAGGTGGGCGATCTCCTTGGCTGCCGTCTTGTAGACGCTGTTGCGATCGGCCATCTCGACCGCGGTCGTGTAGTCGAGGTTCATCTCGTGCTGACCTCGCCCGGCCTCGCCCTTCGAGAACTCGACCGGGACACCAGCCGCTTCGAGCCCGCGTCGGATCGCGCCGAGGATGTACTCGTCCTTCGTCGTCTGCAGGATGTGGTAGTCCTCGAGCCAAGGAGAGTGCGGTCGCAGATCGCGGTAGCCCTTCGCATAGGCCTCGTCGTACGTGTCCTGAAACAGGTAGAACTCGATCTCGCTCGCCACCATCGGCAGGAAGCCCATGGCTGCCGCGGCCTCTTCTTGACGACGCAAGATCGTGCGTGGCGCGACTTCGACGAGCTCGTCGGTATCGACGTCGTACAGATCGCACATGATCATCGCGGTCTTGTCGACCCATGGGATCCTGCGCACCGTGTTCCAGTCGGCGCGGGCGAGCATGTCGCCGTAGCCCTGCTCGTAGCTCGTGAACTTGTAGCCCGGCACCGGGTTGTTGTCCATGTCGCAGGCGATGAGGTAGTCGCAGTTCTCCGTGCCGGCATCCGCCACGGACTCGAGGAAGAACCTTCCCGTCGTCCGCTTGCCGGTCAACCTGCCCTGCAGATCCGGGAACACCATCAGCACTGTGTCGATGTCACCGCCGCGAATGTCGCGCTCCAGTTGGTCACGGCTCACTTCGGTTCGTCCGGTCATGGCGATGCACTGTAGTTACGATCACACGATGCCCCGAGATCCCGGCGACAACGCGGCCACGACCATCGCTCGCCTCATCCTCGACGGGATGAAGGCGACCGGGATTCGGCAGTTGTTCTGCCTTCCGGGCGTGCAGAACGATCCGTTCTTCGACGCAGTGGTCGATGCGCGCGATTGGTTGGAGGTGATCGTCACTCGTCACGAGCAGGGGTGCTCCTACATGGCTCTCGGTGCCGCGCAGGTGACCGGACGTCCGACCGCGATGTGCGTCGTGCCGGGACCGGGCCTGCTGAATGCGTCGGCTGGTCTGTCGACTGCCGCCGGCGGTGGGGCGCGAGTGCTCGCCATCGTCGGTCAGATCCACTCGCCGCTGCTCGGGCGGGGCTTCCGCGTGTTGCACGAGCTCGACGATCAACCGGCCGTGTTGCGTCAGGTGACGAAGCACGCCGCGATCATCCGAGATCCCGCGACCGCGGCGGCGCAGATCCAGGGAGCGTTCGACGAGCTGGTGTCCGGCACGCCACGCCCGGTCGCGATCGAGGTTCCGGCCGACCTGTGGGCCAAGGCTGCACCAGGCACCGTCGGCGCCGGCGTGCGCTCGATGCCGACCGTCGACAGAGGCGCTGTCGATGCAGCAGCGCAGAAGCTGCGCGCCGCGACGAACCCGCTGATCTGGGTCGGAACCGGCGCGCAAGATGCGTCGGCCGCGGTTCGCGATCTCGCCGACCGCCTCCAGGCACCGGTCTCGACACGGCGCATGGGCCACGGCGTGATGGACGAGACCGACCCGCTGTTCGTGCCATTGGGTCTCGCTCACCGGATGTGGGCGGACGTTGATCTCGTGGTCGGAATCGGATCACGCATCGAGTTCCCACTGCTCCAATGGGGCACTGCAGGCATCGATCTGATCCAGATCAACACGGATGCGGCCGAGCTCGACCGCCATGGCATCGGCGCGCTCGGGATACACGGCGACGCCGGCGAAGTCGTCCCGATGCTGCTCGAGCGTCTCGGTGACGTCGAGCGGGCGGACCGGCGCACCGAGCTCCGCGAGCGCCGGAACGAGTTCTTCAACGACATCGGCGTTCTCGAGCCGCAGTTGTCGTACCTCGCTGCGATTCGCGACGCGCTGCCGGACGATGTGGTGTTCGTCGAGGACGTGACGCAGATGACGTTCGTCGCGCACTTCGCGTACCAGTTCACCCGACCGCGAACGTTCCTGTCGTCGGGGTTCGCCGGCACGCTCGGCGCCGCCGTCGCGACCGGCATCGGTGCGAAGGCCGGGGCGAGGGACCGAACGGTCGTGACGATCACCGGTGACGGCGGTTTCCTGTTCACCGCGACAGAGCTCGCCACTGCGGTGCAGCATCACATCAACGCGATCACCGTGGTCTTCAACGACAACGCGTTCGGGAACGTCCGGCGGATCCAGCAGGAGCGGTTCGGCATGGAGCGGACGATCGCGTCGACGCTCGTGAACCCCGACATCGTCGCGTTCGCCGAGAGCTTCGGATGCCTCGGCCTTCGTGCCGTCGATCCACAGGAGCTCGGCGATGCGCTCCGCAAGGCGATGGAGCACGACGGCCCCGTCGTCATCGAAGTGCCGGTCGGCGAGGTGCCGTCGCCGTGGCCGTTCATCGTGATGCCGCGGGTGCGCTGACGCACCGCGGCGAGGCGGATCAGGCCTTCTTCTTGACTTCCTTCGCCGGCTTCAACACACCCTTGGCCAACGCCTCGTCGAGGTACTTCTCAGCATCCTCGGCACTGACGCGCAGCGCCGGCGCGATCTCGCTGATGAGGTTGATCCTCGCCCGGTCGTACATCGTCCGCTCGGCCGCCGACAGCGACGCATCGCGGTTGCGCGCTGCGAGGTTGCGAACGACTTCGGCGACTTGGTACACGTCGCCGCTCTTCAACTTCTCCTGGTGGTTCTTGAAGCGCCGGCTCCAGTTGCTCGGCACCCGCGGATCCGGCTTCGACAGCACCGAGACGAGGTCTTCCAGCTCGTCGGCATTGACCGGCGGACGAACACCCACCTCATCGGTCTTCAGCGTCGGCACCGACAGCGTCATCTCGTTGATGACGGTGCGCAGGATCAGGTATTCCTGGGTAGCGCCGAACGCTTCCATCTTCTTGGTTCCCTGCACGATGCACGCGCCATGCTGTGGGTAAATGACGGTGTCGCCCTTTTTGAACTTCACACACGACCTCATGCGGCTCGAACTGCGGACCTGTTTATGGTAGGGCGAGATGGGCCAAATCCCTACTCGTCGACCACCTCGCAGAGCTGAAGTCGAGGCGGAACCTGCGGTGACATCTGCAGATCGATTCGCCGCTCTGTTCCGTCGGCGTGACGCAGCGTCGCCCGGCCGCTCATCGGCGTCTCGGCCTTCACCGAATCGACGCCGATCGTGCCATGGGCCAGCGTCCAATCGCGGGCCTGCGCGGCGCGCCGTTCGAACGACTCGTCCAGCGCGACGTTGTCGGCGAACAACTCCGCGGCGGCGTCGTCCGTCCACGACGACAGCAGGTCGGCCAGCCGGTTCGCGGCGTCGAGCAGTGCGGCACTGGGTTGCACCACGGCGTCAGGAACGAGGCCGTGCTCATCGACGATCTCGAGCATTCGGCGCGTCATCACCGCCATCGGGGCGTACGTCGAGTTGGCGAGCGCGATGATGCCGATGCCGCGACCCGGTAGCCATCGCATGTTGGAGCCGTAACCAGGCAGCCCACCCGAGTGCTGCACGAAGTGGCCGAACCTCGAGTCGTGGCGGACGAACAACCCGAAGCCGTACCCGCCTCCGTCGATGCGCTCCGGAACGAACTCGTCACCCTCGCCGGTGGCCATTGTGTGCGAGGTCGGCCATGCTGTGTGCACCTGCTGCATCTCGCGTCGCGACGATCGCGACAGCGGCTCATCGAGCCGACCATCACGCGGGTCGTCACGCGGCGGAAACGCATCTTCGAGCCATCCGACCCACTTGGCGAGGTCGGAGACACACGACCACAAGCCGCCCATCGGCGCGATCGCGCCGTCGCCGAGCGGTTCCATGTCGCAGATGCGCTCCGCGTCGACGACGACATGAGGACGCGCCCAATCGTCGTGGTGTGGTTGCACCCACGTCGTGCGGTCCATCGCCAACGGCCGCAGCAGGTTGTCGGAGATGAACTCCTGAGCCCGGCGTCCCGTGACGCGCAAGATCAACCGGCCCAACATCGCGAAGCCCAGATTGGAGTACTCACCGTGCGTCTGCGGTGCCCATGCGAACGTCGCGCCGTTCGAGAGCAAGGCGTCGAGATCGGCGTCCGAGATGTCGACGTGCCGATCCGCCCACACGTCGTCCGTTGCCATGCCGCTGGCCATCGACAGCAGGTCGCGAACCGTGATCGCAGGCGAGTCGGTGGTCGGACCAACGACACAGGCGAACTCAGGAGCGATGTCTGCGACCACATCGTCGAGCCGCAGCAGTGCCCGGTCGCGGAGCAGCATGACAGCCGCCGCCGTGAAGCTCTTGGTCATCGACGCGATTCGGAAGACCGTTCGCTCCGTCGGCATCGTGTCGTCACCAGCGGCGTGCCCGCCGTTGAGCACGAGTCGACCATCGGTCACGACCGCCCAGGAGATCGAACACTGGCATTGTCGCGAGCGCAGCGCGACCAACCGCTCGAGATCGGCGCGCACCTCTTCGAACGCGGACACGTCGGCATCCATCAGCACGTGGCGAGTCTTCCACGTGATGCACCAGCGCCCCCGGAGAGACTCGAACTCCCAACCTACGGGGTAGAAACCCGCTGCTCTATCCGTTGAGCTACGGGGGCGTGCGGCGAAGCCTATTCGCCGGTGAGCAGATGGCGGCGGAGGAAATCGAGCGCGGTGATGACGCTCATCTGGCGCATCTGCTCTCGTTGACCCGGCAATCGGAACGTGCGAGCAACGGCACCCGAGCCGTCGTCGATGCCGACGCAGAGCGTCCCGACCGGCATCGAGTCCTGTTCGCCAGGACCGGCAACGCCGGTGAGCGAGAGGCCGACGTCGGCGCCGAGCACGCGCCGAACACCGGTCGCCATCGCCGCTGCGGCGCGTTCGCTGACGACCGGGCCCTCGGGCACATCGAGCAGATCGAACTTGACCTCACTCGCGTAGGACACGATGGCGCCGCGCAACACGTCGCTCGCGCCGGGTATCGCGGTGAGGCGACCCGCCACGAGACCGCCCGTCACTGATTCGGCAATCCCGAGGGTGAGGCCGCGGGCTCTCAGCAGATCCAAGGTCGTCGACTCCATCGTCTCGTCGTCGACGGCGAACACGTGCTCCCCGACGACGGACCGAACCTCCGCATCCCACTTGTCGAGCAGTGCCTCCGCGTCTTCTTGCGTCGCGGCCTTCGCGGTGAGCCGAACCTTCAAGCCCTCCCAGCCGCTGGCGAGGAACGCAAGCGTCGGGTTGCCGGCGTCGTCGAGGCGACTGATCAGCGGGTCGAGCCGTTCGTTGAGCCCGCTCTCGCTCTCGCCCCACGTGCGTAGCGTCCGACTGACGATCACACCCGTGTCACCCGATCGCCGACGAAGGTCGGGAAGCACCGCCCGCTCGACCATCTCCTTCATCTCGTGCGGAACGCCCGGAACCGCGTACACGACTTTCTCGGTGCTGCCAATCGTGACGGGGCAGATCAATCCCGGCGCAGTGCCGCGAGTCTGCGGGATGATCGTCGCGCCCACCGGGACGAGCGCCTGTCGCAAGTTGTTGGCAGCCATGTACCGACCGCGCGATGCGAACATGTTGGTGATCACCTCGGCGACTGCCTCGTCGCTGACCAGCGGCACTCCCATCACCGCCGCGATCGCCTCACGTGTCAGGTCATCGTGCGTCGGGCCGAGGCCGCCGCACATGATGACCGCATCCGCGTCGGCGAGTGTGCTGCGCAGCACCGATTTGACGCGGCCGAGGTTGTCGCCGACCTTCACCTGCAGCAGCGAGTCGATGCCGTTCGCGGCAAGGTGCTCGCCGAGCCACGCGCTGTTCGTGTCGACGATCTGACCGAGCAACAGCTCGGTGCCGACCGCCACGACGTCACATCGCATTGACCGCAACCCTCGGACGGCGTGCTCGCCACATGTACTGGCATCCACTGATCAACGCGAGCGCGACGGAGATCCACAGCAGTCCGTTCCACAGCCATTTCGCGTCGAGCGCGGTCAGCGGCGCGATCGCGAACCCGACGGACAACTGCTGCGTGAGCGTCTTCAACTTGGCGATCTTGCTCGCCGGCACACTGATGCCCTTCGCACCGACGAAGGTGCGGTACAAGCTGATGGCCACTTCGCGTGCGGCGATGATCGCGACCGGAACGATCCAGTACACGTGGTTGCTGACGAGGAAGATCATTGCGCCGAGGATCAGCACCTTGTCGGCGAGCGGGTCGAGAAAGGCTCCCATCGTCGTCGAGCCGTGGCGACGGGCGAGGTAGCCGTCGATGCCATCCGTGCAGCACAGGACGAACCACAGACCGAACGCGATCCACGATCCACCGGGCTTCTCTGGGATCAACACGAACATGAACGGTGCGATCAGCACCCGCGCCACTGTGACGAGGTTTGCCCAGGTCTTGACGGCGGATGGATCGACGGGCATCAGTTCGATTCTGCCACTAGGTCAGGTCCCAAGGCATCCACGATGCGCACGCTGTGGAACCGACCCACGTCCAGCATCGGCGGCACTTCGATGATGCCATCGATCTCGGGCGCCTCCCGACTGCTCCGTGCGACACCGACTTCATCGACGAGAACGGTCATCGTGCTGCCGATCAGCGCATCCCTTCGCCGCGCGGTGATCTCGTCCTGCATCTCGCGCAACTCGGCGAGACGGTCGTTCATGACGGCGCGCTCGACAGCCCCGTCGAGCGTCATCGCGTGCGTGCCCTCCTCAGCGCTGTACGCGAAGAAACCGCACCAGTCGAGCTCGGCCTCCTCGACGAAGCGCAACAACTGATCGTGATCCTCCTCGGTCTCACCCGGATAGCCGACGATGAAGTTGCTGCGGAACGCGGCGTCCGGTTCGCGTTCGCGGATGTCGCCGATGCGACGCAGGAATCGTTCGCCATCGCCCCATCGGCGCATGCGCCGCAGCAGCGGCTTGCTGACGTGTTGCAGCGAGAGGTCGAAGTACGGCACGCCGGTCTCGAGGATCGCATCGATCAGTCCGTCGCTCAGATCGCTGGGATAGAGGTACAGAAGGCGCGTCCACGGTGCTACCGCACTGACTGCCTTCACGAGCGGGACGATGGAACCGGCACCGAGGTCGTCCGGCCGATCCTTGCCGTAGCTCGCCAGGTCCTGGGCAACGAGCACGATCTCCTGCGCCTCGAGTTGCTCGACCTCGGCGAGGATCGACGCGACGTCACGACTTCGCTGCGGTCCGCGGAACGAGGGGATCGCACAGAAGCCGCAGCTGCGATCGCACCCTTCGGCGATCTTGATGTACGCCCACGGGCTCGCCGACTTCGGCCGCGGCAGGTTCAACAGATCGAGCATCGGGATGGGCGCATCGCTGATCGACAACGGCTTGCGGCCGAGAGTGATCGGCACGCCGAAGCCGGCGACCTGGTCGACTTCCGGGAGCGCGGCCGCGAGCTCGTCGCCATATCGCTCCGCCATGCAGCCCGTGACGACCAGGCGTGCGCCGACCTTGCGCTGGTCCTCCAACGCGAGGATGGTGTCGATCGACTCCTTGCGGGCTTCGTCGATGAACGCGCACGTGTTGACGACGACGAGGTCGGCGAGCGACGCATCGTCGGTCGAGGTCATCCCGTCGGCCAGCAGCGTGCCGACGAGCTTGTCGCTGTCGACTTGGTTCTTCGGGCATCCGAGCGTCTCGACGTAAAACCGCTGTGCCACGAGCAGCCAGGCTACCGACGGATCGTGTGGTCGGGTCAGGACTCGCGGTTGCGCTGCGCCTGTTGCAGCAGCTCGAACTCTTCCACGGTCATCAGCACGGCGCGGGCCTTCGAGCCTTCGCTGGGACCGACCACGCCACTTTGCTCGAGCAGGTCCATGATCCGACCCGCTCGGGCGAAACCCACCTTCAACTTGCGCTGCAACATCGAGGTCGACCCGAGCTGACTGCGCACCACCAGTTCCATCGCCTGGCGCATCAGCGTGTCGTCCTCGTCGTCGTCGTCGCTGCTGCCGAACAGGTTGTTGCCGCCGGCGTGATCCTCTTCTCCCTCGACACCACTGACGTAGACGACCTCTGGAGCCTGGCGCCGCCAGTGAGCGACGACCTTGCGCACTTCCTCCTCGCTGACGAACGAACCCTGGATTCGCTGCGAGACGTTGGAGTTGCCGGGCAGGAGCAACATGTCGCCCTTGCCGACCAGCTTCTCGGCGCCGGGTTGATCGAGGATGACGCGGCTGTCCGTGAGACTGTTGACCGCATATGCCGCGCGTGCCGGGATGTTGGCCTTGATGACGCCGGTGATCACGTTGACGGACGGGCGTTGCGTCGCGACGATGAGGTGCACACCGACCGCACGAGCCTTCTGCGCGATCCGGGTGATGCTCTCCTCGACGTCGCGCGCCGCCACCATCATCAGGTCGTTGAGCTCGTCGACGATGATCACGATGTACGGCAGCCGTTCGAAGAGACGGTCGGAGCCGGGCTCCGGCTTGAGCTCGCCGCGATCGAACGCCGCGTTGTAGCCGGTGATGTCGCGGAAGCCGACCTCGAACAGCAGGTCGTATCGCCGTTCCATCTCCTTGACCGCCCAACCCAACGCGTTCGCCGCCTTCTTCGGGTTCGTCACCGGCTGGGTCAGCAGGTGCGGTAAGCGGTTGTATTGACCCATCTCGACCTGCTTGGGGTCGATCAGGATCATGCGCACCTGGTCGGGCGTGCTGCGCATGAGGATCGAGGTCAGGATGCAGTTGAGACCACTCGACTTGCCGGCGCCCGTGGTGCCGGCAATCAGCAGGTGTGGCGTCGTTGCAAGGTTGAGGAACACCGACCTGCCGGCGATGTCCTTGCCGATCGCGACATCGAGTGGGTGCGTCGCAGTCTTCGCTTCGGACGACGCCATGATGTCGCCGAGGCTGACGAGCTGGCGGGTGTGGTTCGGCACCTCGACGCCGATGGCCGTGCGGCCCGGGATCGGGGCGAGGATGCGGACGTCGGTCGCTGCCATCGCATACGCGATGTCGCGGTTGAGGCTGGTGACCCTCGCGACTTTGACCCCGGAGCCGAGCTCCAGTTCGTAGCGCGTCACGGTCGGCCCGACGGTCTGGCCGAGCAACTTCGTCTCGACGCCGTGGGACGTGAGCGCGTCGACGAGCGTGCGCCCGCGCGCCTCGACCTCGGCCTTGTTGATGGTCTGCTGCGTCGAGCGGTTGAGGTAGTTGGCCTGCGGCAGCACCCACTGACCTCGTCGTGCGCCGGGTCCGAGCTCGAGTTCCGACTGCTCGACCAGTCCTGGATCGAGACTGCCGGGTGGCGGCAACGCACGCGCCAACTTCGGCTTGCGCGGTTTGGCGGGCTCGTCCCAGTCGTCGTCGAGCGCAGCGTCGTACAGCGTCGGCATCGGCAACTCGCCTGACGGTTGCCGATCGCTCTTCAACGTCGACATGTTGCCGAACGCGGTCCGCGCCTTGCGCCCGATCGGCACAGCAACCGCGCCGACACCTTTCCCGGTGTGCGCCAACATCGTCCGCAGTGATGCGCCGGTCAGCACGAGGGCACCGCCGACGCCCGCAGCGACCAGCACGACAATCGCACCGCCGGATGCGATCAGGCTGCGGAGCGGTTCACCGACGAGTGCGCCGATCCAACCGCCGGCACGACCGAGCGTGTCGAAGTTGGCCATGATCTTCTCCGGGCCGCGCACGACGTGCAGCAACCCGAGCATCGACAGGCCGAGCAACCCCCAACCGATCGCCAGCCGGAATCGGCGCATGCTCTGGCCGCGGCCGACCAACGCCGCGCCGATCGCGATGAGCGCGACAGGAACGACGAACCTGCCGAGCCCCGTCAACCACCCGACGACGGTCTCGACGCCACGGCCGAGGGGACCGGCCAGGTTGAGGTAGATCGCCAGACCGAGGAGCACACCCGCGGCGATGAACCCGATGCCGGCGAACTCGTGCTCGCGTCCCTCGATCGCTTCACGGAACTCTGCCGATGCTTGGCCGCGCCGCGAGGGCGTCGTACCAGACGGCGCCGACGACGCCGACTTGGACGACGGAACCGTCTTGGTCGGCGGCCGCTTTGCGGTGGTCGTTGACCTCGACCGCTTCTTGGGTTGACCCCACGTCGTCATAGAGGGTCCAACGGTACCAAGGGGGTGCAGTTGAAACGGGGCACTGTCAGCCGGGATCGACGGATTGGATCGTGCCGTCCGGCCCGACGACCACGACCAACTGTCCTCCTTGCGAGGAAGTGATCGCAACGCTGTAGCGCACGATGCCACCCTGTCCACCCTCGATGAAGAACAGATCAGGGCTCGAGTTCGGTAGCTCGGCCTGCAACTTGCTGAGCACCTTGTCCGGATCGAAGGTCAGCGCTGACGAAGCGAAGCTGAAGCCGTTCGCGTCGCCGGCATCCGTCGACGACAACGTGCCATCGAGGTACACCCACGGTTGCGCGACCTTGTCGTCGTTCAGCGACACGATCAGGTTCACGAGGCTTGCCGTCGCGTTGATCTCGAAGAACCGCTGCGGAGCACCGAGCTTCGTCTCCAGAGCGGACACTGCCGTCTTGATGAGATCGACGCGCGGCAACGCCTTCGGTGCCGCGACACTCGTCGAGGTGGACGACTGGGTCGAGTCGGATGCGCCACTCCCGCTGCACCCCGCGAGCAAGAGCAGCGCAGCCGTCAGGAGGCGCGCAACCGCGACGCGCTTTCGCACCACGACCGGCTCACGCCTCCATGACGACGGGGACGATCATCGGCCGTCGCTTCGTGCGCTCGTTGACGAACTTGCCGGCAGCCCGCCGGACGTCGCGCTCCAACGCGTCGACGTCGCGGACGCCGGCGGCAAGTGTCTTCTCGACCGCGTCGGAGACCGCATCGCACGCCTCGTCGAGCAGATCCTCCGCCTCAGGTGCATAGACCCAGCCGCGTGTGATGATCTCCGGGCCGACGAGCACCTTGCCGGTCTCGATGTCGACCGTCACGACCACGACGACGACACCTTCTTCGGCGAGGACCTTGCGGTCGCGCAGCACACCCTGGCCGACATCGCCGACGATCCCGTCGACGTAGAGGTAGCCGGCGGGCACCCGTCCGGTGGCCTGCAGGCCGTCGTCACTGAGCGTCAGGACATCGCCGTCCTCGCACACGAGCACGTGGTCGCGTGGTACGCCCATCAGATAGCCGAGCTTGGCATTCGCGACCATGTGGCGGTACTCGCCGTGGATCGGCACGAAGAAATCAGGTGTCGTCAACGACAGGTACGTCTTCAGCTCGTCGGCCTGCGCGTGACCGGTCGCGTGCACGTCCGCGACGCCGGAGTGGATGACCTGGGCACCGGCACGCAACAGACCGTCGATGACACGGTTGACGTTGCTCTCGTTGCCGGGGATCGCATGGCTCGACAAGATCACGGTGTCGGTCTCGCCGATCTTGACCCACTTGTTCTCGCCCCGACCGAGCAACGCGAGCGCCGACATCGGCTCACCCTGCGACCCGGTCGAGATCACGCAGACCTTGCCAGGCGGGTAGTCGTTGATGTCGTCGATGTCGACGAGCGACTTGTCGGGGATCTTCACGACGCCGAGATCGCGACCCATCCTGACGTTCTTCTTCATGCTGAGACCGAGTGTCGCGACGACGCGGCCCTCGGCGATCGCTGCATCGGCGATCTGTTGAATGCGGTGCAGGTGACTGGCGAAGCTCGCGGTGATGATGCGCTGTCCGCGCTGCTCCGCGAACAGCGAGCGCAGCACTGCGCCGATGCTCGTCTCCGACGGGGCGTGGCCGGCTTCCTCCGCGTTCGTGGAGTCAGCGAGCAACAACCGGATCCCCTCGTTCGACGCGATCGAGCCGATCCTCGCGAGGTCGGTGCGCCGGCCGTCGACCGGTGTGAGGTCGAGCTTGAAGTCGCCCGAGTGGAGGATCACGCCTTGCGGGGTGTGGATCGCGATCGCGTGTGCGTGCGGCACCGAGTGGGTCACAGGAATGAACTCGACGTCGAACGGTCCGATCATCCGGCGCTCGCCGTCGGCGACGACGACCAACTCCGTCTTGCCCAACAACCCCGCCTCTTCGATGCGGTTGCGGGCGAGGCCAAGCGTCACGGCGGATCCAAAGATCGGGAAGCTCAATTCGCGCAGCAGGTAGTGCAGCGCGCCGACGTGGTCCTCGTGCCCGTGCGTCGCGACCACGCCCTCGATGCGGTCGGCGTTCTCGCGCAGCCACGTGAAGTCGGGCAGCACCAAGTCGATCCCGTGCATGTCTGCATCGGGGAACATCAAGCCGCAATCGATCAGCAGGATGCGCCCTTGCTGCTCGATCGCCATGCAGTTGCGGCCGATCTCGCCGAGACCGCCGAGGAAGATGACGCGGACGGAATCAGCCATCGGTGGGCACCGTTAGCACCACAGCAGCATCACAATGGACGGTCGGGGAAGGCATCTCGCCATCGTTGCAGGTTGCCCCACACCTCGGGGGCACGCGCCTCGACGAACGCCGGAGCGGCACCCATGGGCAGCCGCGCCTGGCCGACAGCGAGCCCCAGGTGGCGCATCATCGCCTTCGTGGGAATGGGGTTCGGGGCATCGTCGCCGGTTTCGAACGCGAAGCTCTCCAACATTCGGCTGTTGACGAGCCTGGCCCCCTCGGTGTCGCCCTTCTCCCACAGATCGAACATCTCCTGGTGATCCTCACCCGTCCAGTGCGTCGCGACACCAATCGTGCCGACGACGCCACTGGCGAGCAACGGCAACGTCATCACGTCGTCGCCGCTGTACGCCTCGCATCCGACGGGGAGTGAGCTGATCAACGCGGCCGTCTCGCCAGGGTTTGCGGCGGCATCTTTCAATCCGACGATGTTCGGCACCTCGCGGAACAATCGCAAGAGCGTCGACGTCGCGATCTTGCGGCCGCTACGGATCGGAATGTCGTAGACGATCACTGGGAGATCGGAGGCCGTCGCGATCGCGCGCATGTGCGCCTCGATCCCTGTCTGCGACGGTCGGTTGTAGTACGGGCACACGGCGAGGATGCCGTCGGCACCGAGGGCCTTGGCCTCCTTCGTCAGATGAACAGAGTGCCGCGTGTCGTACGTTCCGGTGCCGGCGATGACGGGGATGGTCACGGTCTCGATCACCGCGGCCAACAGCGCGAGGCGCTCGTCGTCGTCGAGTGTCGGCGCTTCGCCGGTGGTGCCCGCGATCACCAGGCCGTCGTTGCCATGGTCCTGCAGATGACGAGCCAGCACCTTTGCGGCGTCGAGATCGAGCTCGCCGTCCTCGTCGAATGGGGTCACCATCGCGCTGAGCACGCGTCCGAATCGAGCCATGGCCCTAATGGTAGATGACCCGCGAGGCACGGTTACGGTCGATTCATGAAGCTCTGGGCGTTGCACTGCGGAGACCTGCACACCGACGTCAGCGGGCTTGTGAGTGGCGAACGGAACGGCGTGATGGGTGATGTGCCGGTGATGTGCTTCGCCGTCGACACCGGTGATGGCGTCGTGGTGTTCGACACTGGGGTGCACGAAGCATGCTGCGGTCCCGATCCCGCTGCCCATTTCGGCGCGATGCTGATGATGTTCGAGCTTCGTTGCCCGCGTCACGCATTGGTCGACGAACGGCTGCGGCAAGCGGGACACGATGTCGATGAAGTTCGGTGGGTGGTGAATTCGCATCTCCACTTCGATCACGCCGGGCGGAACGCAGCGTTTCCCGCCGCGACGCAGTACGTGCGCGCTCGCGAGTTGGACTGGGCACGGACGCGGGTGCACAAGCCGAGCGGTGTGCTCGCCGGCGACCTCGCAGGACTGTCCGCCGGCGCGTGGGACTACGACGACGTCTTCGATCTCGCGCCAGGCGTGCGCCTCGTCGCCACGCCGGGCCACACCCCGGGTCATCAGGCCATGGTCGTTTCGTTCCTCGATGGCAGGACCTTCGTGAGCGCGGGTGATGCGGCGTACACGTTGCAAGCCGTGATGGAGCACCGGCCCACCGGCCGGCCGACGAACAACGAGGAAGCGATCGAGAGCCTCGTACTGCTCACGGCGCTCGACGCGGAGATCCTGACCTCGCACGACATCGATCAATGGCGAGACGTCCCGGAGGCTGCGCTCGTCCACTCCGCCTGACGCACGGCGTGTCAGGCTGGCGCGATGAAGGTCCTCGTCACGTCGACGCCCGGCAAAGGCCACCTCGGCATCCTGCTGCCACTGATGGCCGCGCTTCGCGCGGCGGGTCACCAGCTGCTGACGGTCACCGCCGCTGAGTCGTGCGAATCCGTCAGGGGCGCCGGTTTCGACGTCCGCGAGGGCGGGCTCTCGTCCGACGACCGCCGTGCGTCCTTCGAGACACGGATGCCGGAGGCGATGGCATTGCCACCGCGACGCCGCCGCGGTCTGTTCTTCGCCGGCTTCTTCGCCGATGGCGCCGCACCCGTGATGCGACAGGCGCTGCTGCCGGTGTTCGACGAGTTCCGGCCCGACGTCGTGGTCAGCGAACGAGGCGAGCTCGCTGCGACCCCGATCGCCGCCGCCCGCGGCATTCCACACGCCGTTGTCGCCTTCAGCGGCGCGCTCCCCGACTGGTCGGACGAGTTGGTCATCGACAGCATCGCGCCCGTGTGGGCCGCTGAAGGTCTGGCGCGGCCGACGATGGCACAGCTGAACGGTGACGTGTATCTGCATCCGTTCCCGCCCGCGTTCGGGCAGTCGCCGGCAAGCGGAACGGTCCGACCGATGCGCGCGACTCCGGCTCCGGATCCCGCCGCGACAGCACCGGATTGGCTCGACGCGCTCGGCCGCACGCGACCGCTGATCTATCTCACCGGCGGGACAGAGCCTGCAGCCGCACGAGCACCATGGCAGGCCGCGATGGAGGCGCTCGGCGACCTCGATGTCGATGTGGTCGCGACGATCGGGACGCGCGTCGACCCGTCGTTGCTCGGTGAGATCCCACCGAACGTCCGCGTGGAGCGATTCGTGCCGCAGCACTTCGTGTTCGAGCGGGCATCGCTGTCGATGTCCCATGCCGGCGCCGGATCGCTCCTCGGCGCCGCCGGCAGCGGTCTGCCACATGTGCTGTTCCCGTCCTTCGCCGATCAGTGGGAGAACGCGGACGCGGCGTCCTCTGCCGAGGTCGCGGTCACGCTCGAGGTGGACCAGCGATCGTCCGAGGCGATCCACGCCGCAGTCTCTGGTGTGCTTCGCGAGGAATCGTTCAAGGACACCGCCTCGCGCGTTGCCGAAGAGATCGCGGCGATGCCGTCACCGCACGATCACGTCGCGACGATCGAGGCGCTCTCGATCGCAGGGCCGTCCGGCTGACGCGCTACTGCGGCAGGCGGGCCCACATGAGGATCCGCCGGAAGGGAAAGAAGTGCGGCTCGTGATCACCGAGCACGATCAGCAACTCCCTCTCGTAGGCCGCCACGAACGTCGCGAAGTCGTCCGGGTCGAGAACCTTCTCGAACCTCGTCAGCATCGTTCCCCGCACCCACTCGACGACGTGGCGCGTGCTCGGCAGCACGTGCGGGTACACCTGCAAGCGGACGTGCTGACGGTCGAACCCGAGGTCGTAGAACATCTGGGCGTATTCCTCCGGCCGCAGCACGTACGCCTTGACCGGATCGATCGGCGGACCGACAGCACCGAACATCGACACGAACGGCTCTCGCTCTGCCACCATCCGAGCAACCGAGTGCGACGGCATGTCGGCATTCGCCGGAACCTGAATCGCGATCTGCCCGCCGTCGCGCAGCGCAGCGGTCCACCTCGCGATGACCGACCGATGGTCAGGTACCCATTGCAGGCTTGCCGCGGCGAGAACGAGATCGCAATCCCGGTCGGACGTCCACGACGCGATGTCACCGAACTCGAACGTGACGCGATCCGAGGCGTGCTCACTCGTCTTGTGAATCATCGCTTGCGAGTTGTCGACGCCGATCATCTCGTCGACCGCGAGTTGTTCCGCGGCGAGCGCAGTCAGTTCACCCGGGCCACAACCGAGGTCGAACGCCTTCTTGAACGGTGCCGGCTCGATCAAGGCGAGCAGATCATGAAAGGGCTGCGCCCGTTCGGCGGCGAATCTGCGGTATTGGTCGGGGTTCCAGTCGGGCATAACTTGTATTGTACTTGTATTAGTCGGGCGGATGTCAAGCGATCGAGCCGTCGCCTACCCCGTCGATCGAATATGGTCTGACAACCAGACCAGATCGAAGGAGGCGACGTGATGGTCATTCGAATCGATGCCGGCGCTCGACGCGCTCCGCTTCACGGCGCTCGTCCCCGGCGATGAGCACCCCGTTCGCGCCGGTCCAGCGACGAACCGTCTCCTCGGAGATACGCGCCCAACTGCTCGAGAAGATCCGCACCGGCGAGCTCCAGCCGGGCAGCCCGGTTCCCGCCGAGCGCCAGCTCTGCGAGCAGTTCGGCGTGGCCCGCACCTCCGTGCGCGAGGCCATCCAGGGCCTGACCGCGTCGGGGTACCTCGAGCGCCGCGGCAATCGTCCGGTGGTTGCCGAGCGGTTGCCAGAGATCCGGTTGAGCGGTGGCTCGGCGACCCTCGACGAGCGCAAAGCGCTCGTTCGGCAACTGTTCGAGGTGCGGCGAACGATCGAGCCAGCCATGTCGGACCTTGCGGCCCGCCGCGCAACCGAGACGGAGCGAGCGGACATCGCCGCGGTGGCGGCACGATCGTCTGACAGCCTCGACGACTTCCGCTCGATCGACCGGTCGTTCCACACCGCGATCTCGAGAGCCTGCGGAAACCCGCTGCTGCAAGAGGTCTACGGCAAGACGCTCGGCGCGCTGTTCGATTCCGGCGAGCTCGCGTCGCTGCTGTACGCCGAGATCAACCGACGTGAAGTCGGCGACATCATCGCATCGTCGACCGCGGCGCATCGCGCGATATCGGATGCCTTGGTCGCCGGTCGTCGACGACCGACCGTGGCTGCCGTGCAGGCGCACCTCGACGACGTGGAGCGCCGCATGATCGATCGCTTGCTGTGACGAGGAGAAGGGACGCCCGATGGATCTGAAGGATCAGTACTGCCACTTCTACGACGACGATCAGTTCAACGCGACGGATCGACCGGGCTTCAGGCGCAGGGTGATCAACGGCGAGCTCCTGCAACTGTGCTTCTGGCGCATCGCCGGCGGCGCGACCGGATCGGTGCTGCACAATCACGTCGACCACGAGCAACTCGGGATCATCGTGCGCGGCAAGCTCGACTTCCGGATCGGTGATCCCGACGACGCGACCCGCTTCGTGCTCGCAGCGGGCGAGGTGTACCTCGCACCGCGATCGGTGTGGCACGGCGACAGCATCTTCATCGGCGACGACGAGCTCGACGAGGTGTGGATCCTCGACGTCTTCGCTCCCCCGCGAGAGGACCTTCGAAATGGCTGACACGTCCAACACACCCGATTGGCGGCTGGCAGTCGACATCGGCGGGACGTTCACGGACGTCGTCCTCATCGATGCCGCGAGCGGCCGAGTCGTCGTCGACAAGACGCTCACCACGCCCGCGGCGCCACTCGACGGCGTACGCGCCGGCGTCCGTCAGCTGCTCCTCAAAGCGGGCGTACGTCCCGCGGACATCACGGCACCGATCGTGCACGCGACCACCTTGATCACCAACGCGCTCATCGAAGGAAAGCTCGGTCGCGCCGGTGTCGTCACGACGCACGGCTTCGGCGACACGATGCTGATCCGCGACGAGCACCGCTACGACATGTACGACCTGCAGATCGAGTTCCCCGACCCGCCGGTGCCACGCGATCGCGTCGTCGAGATCGCCGAACGCACGAACCCTGCTGGTGATGTCGTCGAGACGCCGACCGCCGCCGACCTCGATGCGATCACCACACAGTTGCGCGATGCGAACGTCGAGTCGGTCGGCGTGTGCTTGATCAATGCGTACGCGAACCCGGCGAACGAGCGACTCGTCGCCGACCACCTCCGCCGCGAGCTCGGTGTACCCGTGTGCATCTCGGCGGAGATCTCTCCGCAGATCCGCGAATACCCACGGATGATCACCACCGCATGCAACGCGGCGACGATGCCGGTCATCGGGCCATACCTCGACGAACTGCAGAAGTGGCTCGCGGCAGAGGGGTTCGGCGGGTCGGTGCTGATGATGCTGTCCAACGGCGGTGTCGTGTCCGCCGACGATGCGGCGCGAGCGCCGATTCGTCTCGTGGAGAGTGGGCCGGCGGCTGGTGCACTGGCTGGCAGCTGGTTCGCCCGCCGCCTCGACGAACCGCGTCTGCTGTGCTTCGACATGGGTGGTACGACGGCGAAGTCGTGCCTCATCATCGGCGGCGAGCCCGAGATCACGAACACCTTCGAGGTCGCCCGCATGTACCGGTTCAAGAAGGGATCCGGCTTTCCTGTCTCCGTTCCTTCGGTCGACCTCGTCGAGATCGGCGCGGGCGGCGGCAGCCTGGCGCGCATCGACGAGCTCGGACTGCTCAAGGTCGGCCCCGAATCGTCTGGCGCCGACCCGGGGCCGGCGTGCTACGGCCGTGGTGGCAACAAGGCAGCGGTGACCGATGCGGATCTGGCGCTCGGCATGCTGGACGCCGGGTACTTCTTGGGCGGCGACATGCGTCTCGACCTCGAAGCCAATGCCGCGGCGCTCCAGACGATCGCCGGCGGCCTCGGCCTTCCGGCGAGCGACACCGCCGCCGGCATCCACGAGCTGGTCAACCAGAACATGGCGGCAGCGGCGCGGATGCACGCCGTCGAGCAGGGCCAAGACTTGCGCGGCGTCACGCTCCTCGCGTTCGGGGGCGCAGGTCCGATACATGCGTGCGGAGTCGCCGAACTGCTCGACTCGCCACGCGTCGTCTTTCCGGTCAACGCCAGCGTGCTCAGCGCGTTCGGCACGCTCGTCTCGCCGGTGCGCATCGATCTGGCGCGGTCGATGGTCCGCTCGCTCGGCGCAATCTCACATGACGAACGTGATCGGTTGCTCGACGAACTCCGCGAGGAAGGGCGTCGCGTTCTCGCGGCAGCCGGCGTACCGGGTGATCGGATCCGATTCAGGTATGGCCTCGATGCGCGGTACCTCGGTCAGGGCAACGAGCTGACGATCTGGGTCGGCGACGGCGATCAGTGGCCGGCATCCGACGAGCAGGTCGTCGAGCACTTCGAGAGCGACTATCGGCGGGTGTACGGACTGACGATTCCTGATGTCGAGGTGGAGGCGGTGACGTGGCGGCTGTCGGCCTATGCGAACGCCGACACCGTGGAGCCCGTTGCCGACGTCAACCGCGAACACGGGTCACCGCGGGCGATCCGAACCGTGCGGTTCGACCGCATGGGCGGCGCGCTGGAGACGCCGGTGTTCCGGCGATCCGACCTCGGTCGTGGCCAACGGCTGACCGGACCCGCCATCGTCGAAGAGCGCGAGACGACCACGTTGATCCGGCCGGGTTGGACGGTCGACGTTGCCGACGACGGCTCGCTCGTCGCCGAAAGGAGCATGTGATGTCGTTCGATCCGATCGAGCTCGAGGTGCTCTGGCAGAGCCTCATCGCGACCGTCAACGAGCAGGCTCGTGCGCTGCAACGGGCCGCGTTCTCCCCCATCGTCCGCGAAGCGGGCGACCTCGCCAACGCAGTGTTCGATCAACGCGGCCGCATGGTCGCCCAAGCGGTCACCGGCACACCGGGGCACATCAACTCTCTGGCACGAGCAGCGACCGCGATCCTCGACGAACACCCACCCGAGTCGCTCGTGGAGGGCGACGTCCTCATCACCAACGACCCGTACAAGACCGCCGGTCAGCTGCTCGACGTCACCGTGCTCTATCCGGTGTTCCGCGGCGGCAAGGCGATCGCCTTCTTCGGGTCGACGATCCATCACACCGATGTCGGCGGCTATGGGATCGGCGCCGGCGCCCGTGACGTGTTCGAGGAGGGCCTGTGGATCCCGATCTGCAAGCTGATGAACGCTGGCCAGCGCAATCCTGATGTCTGGCGGTTCATCCTCAGCAACGTGCGCCAACCCGACCACATGTCCGGCGATCTGCACGCTCAGATGGCATCGGGCGAGGTCGGCGCGCAGCGACTGCTCTCGTTGTGCACGCAGCACGGCCTCGACGACATCGAGGCGCTCGCCGACGAGATCATCCAACGCAGTGAAGCAGCGACGCGAGCGACGATCCGCGAGCTTCCCGCGGGCACGTACCACGCGAGCGCCGAGCTCGACCTTGCCGATGGCAGTCGCATCGACATCGTGTGCGCGATCACCGTCGATCCGGTGGCCGGCGAGATCCTCGTCGACTACGCGGGCTCCTCCGGCGCCAGCCCGTACGGCATCAACGTGGTGAAGAACTACACGCACGCGTACACCACGTTCGCGGTTCGATCGGTGCTGAACCCGGAGCTGCCGAACAACCACGGCAGCCTGGCGCCGATCCTCGTCGAAGCGCCCGTCGGGTCGATCGTCAACGCGGTGTCACCGCAACCGTGCACCGCCCGGCACGTCGTCGGGATGTTCCTCCCGAACGCCTTGTTGAAGGCCTTGGCGCAGATCAAGCCGGAACAGGCGATGGCCGAGGGCAGTGGCGCGGTCTGGACGATGCAAGTCTCCGGCAACCACGACGACGGCCGACCGTTCATCACCGCGATGTTCACGTACGCCGGCGGCGTCGGCGCCCGTGCGCACAAGCCGGGTTTGTCGGCGTGCTCGTACCCGACCGGCGTTGCAGCGGTGCCGGTCGAAGTCGTCGAGGCCTCGGCGCCCATCCGGTTCCATCGCAAGTCGCTTCGGGCGGGCAGCGGCGGAGACGGTCAGCAGATCGGCGGGATGGGGCAGACGGTCGAGTTCAGTGTCGACACGTCGCGACCATGGCAGTTGAACGCGGTGACGTCTCGGCTGGCCGTCCCACCCGAAGGGATCTTCGGCGGCGGCCCGGGCGCTGCCGGTTCGTTCACCGTCAACGGCGATGCCGTCCGCACCCAGCAACGCGTGACGTTGCAGCCCGGTGACCGGGTCAGCCTCGAGCTCCCTGGCGGCGGAGGATACGGCGCCATCGAGGAGCCCCAGCCGGCGTGACGACATGGGCCGCCCCTCGATGCTTCGGTGACGTGTGGGCCGCGTCGGTCGCCGCCGGTCCCACTGCGCCGTTCCTCCGGTTCGAAGCACCATCTGGCGCGGTGTCCGAGTGGACGTACGCCGAGTTCGATGCCGTGGTCGGCCGGATGGCGGCGGCACTCGTCGCTCATGGTGTGACGCCGGGGTCCGCCGTCCACCTCGCGTTGACCAACAGCCCCGCGTTCGTCGCGGTGTGGATCGCAACCGTCCGCCTCGGCGCGTGGATCGTCCCGAGTGATCCGATGGGTCGCACCCCCGAGCTGGCGACACACATCGAACGGACGCGGCCGGTCGTCGGACTTCACGCGATCGCGCGCGCCGGCGACTATTTGCCGGCAGCCAATGGCATGGCAACCATCGCGTTCGACGAAGCGGACACGCATCTCACGCATCTCGGCGACACCATCTTCGGCGACTGGCCGCAGCTCGGCCTGCACGACCGCAGCGCGGTGATGTTCACCTCCGGCACGACGGGGCGGCCGAAGGGTGTCGAGATCACGCAGGCGAACTACGCCTTCGCCGGGAAGGTGATGGCCGAGGCCGCTGGCCTCGAAGCCCATCACCGCCAGCTCGTCGTGCTGCCGATGTTCCACGCGAACGCGCAGTACTACTCGTTCGCCTCGGCGATCTGGGCAGGCGCGTCAGTGGCGTTGATGCACACGTTCTCGGCCACGCGCTTCGTCGCCCAGGCAGCCGATCACGCGGCAACGCATGCGAGTCTCTTCGCTGCGCCGATCCGGATGATCCTGGCGCGAGGGTCGACGCCGGTCGACGGCCTCCGGCTGCAGCACTGCTGGTACGCGATCAACATCAGCGACGCGCAGTACAAGGAGCTGGCCACGCTGCTCGGGTGCCGGCCGCGCCAGCTCTACGGCATGACCGAGACGATTCCCGCAGTCCTGACGGAATGCCGGGCGGACCCGGTGCCGTCGAGCATGGGGGTCGAGACGCCTGGATGCGTCGTCGACCTCCACGACGCGAACGGTCGCCGCGTCGGCGACGGGGAGCTCGGCGAGATCGTCGTTGGAGGCGAACGCGGCATCACTCTGTTCGCCGGATACCTCGACGATCCCGAGACGACGCAGGCAAGCTTCACCGACGGTTGGTTCCACACCGGTGATCGCGCCCGTCGCGAACCCGATGGCAGGTACTACTTCGACGGGCGCCGCGCCGATCTCTTGAAGGTCGCCGGCGAGAACGTGTCGACCGTCGAGGTGGAACAGGTCCTGGCAGCGCATCCCGCGATCTTGGAGGCCGCGGTCATCGGCATGCCCGACCCTGTGCGCGACGAGGTCCCGGTTGCTTTCGTGGTGGCGACAGACCCGGCGAATCCACCGACCATGACGGAACTGGTCGAGTGGTGCGAACATCGGCTGACGAAGTCGAAGCGGCCCCGCGACATCTCGTTCGTCGCGGAGCTTCCGCGCACGAGCGTCGGCAAGATACGAAAGTTCCTGTTGAAAGATCCAACCGCAGAAGCGAACCTCGTTGCGGCGGACAACTCGAGAAAGGATGGCTCGTGATGGCCGAAGAGTCGCTGCTGAACGACGAGCTGTTGACGTCGTTCGATCAGTCGGTGCTCGACGTCGACACGGCATGCACCCTCCCGGCGGTGTGCTACACGACCGAGGAGTTCCTCGACTTCGAGCGTCGCGCCCTGTTCGACCACGAGTGGCTGTGCGTCGGCCGCGCGGACAAGGTTGCCCGCCCCGGCGACTACTTCACCGCCGCGGTCAACGGCGAGCGCATCATCATCGCCCGCTCCAAAGACGGCGACATCCACGCGTTCTCGGCGATCTGCCAGCATCGTGGGATGCAGATCGTCGACGACGTCGGCAACTGCGGCACGTTCACGTGCCCGTATCACCAATGGGTGTACGCGCTCGACGGACGGTTGTTGGGGGCACCGGCGATGGAACGAACTGTTGGGTTCACGAAGTCGGAGTGGGGACTACCGAACCTGAAGGTCGAGGTGTGGCTCGGGTTCATCTTCGTCAACTTCGACGCGACCGCCGCTCCACTCGCGCCGACATTGGCGCGATACGAGCCGTTCCTCGAGCACTACGACCTCGACAACGCGGCATCGCCGGCCAGCTTCACGCTCACGGATCTGCCGTGGAACTGGAAGGTCATGTTCGAGAACTTCAACGACGGATATCACGCAAACCGTCTGCACCACACGATCCAGGACTTCTGCCCGAGCAACCTCGCGTCGTTCCCCGTTCCGTGGGACGACGCGTCGAACGTCATCTTCAGGACGAACGGCTACACGCACATCGACGGTGGGTTCAACGCGACGACGAAGGCGCTGCTGCCGGTGTTCCCGGACCTCACGGAAGAAGAGAGGTGGCGTTCGACGTTCGCGCTCGTTCCGCCGACGTTGTGCCTCGGCACTGCGCCTGACCAGGCCTTCTACTTCATCGTGACCCCGAAGACGGCGGAGACGATCGATGTAGAGATCGGCTACATGCTGCATCCGAGTGCTCTCGAGCACCCGATGTTCGAGCATCTGTTCGCGATGAGCGACGCCGGCGTCCAGGTGTTCGTCAAGCAGGATCAGGACGCGACCACGAAGGTCCAACGCGGCATGCATTCGCGCTTCGCCGCGCGCGGGCGCTACTCGTGGCAGGAAGAGAGCCACGTGCAGTTCAACCGGTGGCTCGTCCAGCGATACCGAAACCATTGGCCCGCTGCACATCCCGATGTTGTCTGACTAAAGTCAGAGGATGCGCTCTGATGACATCGCCCGCGTCCGTCAGTTCAACCGCACCGTGACGCAAGGAATCGGCGCGCTCGACGACGAGTACCTCTCGCGCAAGCGGCCGCTCGGCGCTTCCCGGCTGTTGTGGGAGATCGGCAACGACGGTGTCGACGTCCGCTCGATTCGGGCGCGCCTCGGGCTCGATTCCGGATATGTCAGCCGGCTGTTGCGCAACCTCGAGGCCGAGGGGCTCGTCACCGTCGAACCCGACGCTGCGGATCAGCGTGTGCGCGTCGTCCGGTTGACGAAGCAAGGTCGCACAGAGCGCAAGGCGCTCGATCGCCTCAGCGACGAGCTGGCCGCCTCGCTCCTCGCCTCGCTGGACGACGAACGGGCGCGCACGCTCGTCGACGCAATGGGGACCGTCGAGCGATTGCTGACCGCGGGACTGGTTCAGTTCGAGGTCGAAGACCCCACGAGCGAGGCGTCGTCGTTCTGCCTGCAGTCGTACTTTGTCGAACTCGCCGCGCGCTTCGAGAAAGGGTTCGACCCGACGCTGGGCCACTCGGGAGACGTATCGGTGTTCAAGGAGCCCGCCGGGCTGTTCCTCGTTGCGTACCTTCGTGGCACACCGGTGGGGTGCGGCGGTCTGAAGTTCCACGACCGCGAACCAGCTGACCTCAAGCGGATGTGGGTCGCCACCACGGCGCGCGGACTCGGGCTCGGCCGCCGACTGCTCACCGAGCTCGAGCACAGGGCCCGCGAGCACGGCGCGCACGTCGTCCGGCTGGAAACGAACAAGTCGCTGACCGAGGCGATCAACCTGTATCGCTCGACCGGGTACACGGAGATCAACAGCTTCAACGACGAGCCATACGCCGATCACTGGTTCGAGAAGCACCTTTGAACCGCGGCCGGAAGGTGCGACCTCGATGTCTAACCTTTGGGCAATGGTCGCGCAGTTGAACCACACGATCGTCGCCGCCCGCGACAAGTACGCATCGGCCACGTTCCTGTCCGAGATCCTCGGCTTGCCCGCACCGCAGCCGTTCGGGCATTTCCTCGTCGTTCCCACCGGAAACGGGGTGTCACTGGATTTCGACGACGCCGACGGTGACATCGCATCGCAGCACTACGCGTTCCTCATCAGCGAGGACGAGTTCGACGAAGTGTTCGCCCGGGTCCGTGAACGAGGCATCACCTTCTGGCCGAACCCATGGCGCGGCAACGAGGGCAAGATCAATCACAACGACGGTGGTCGCGGCTTCTACTTCCAGGATCCGAGCGGCCACTTCCTCGAAGTGCTCACCCGCCCGTACGGAAGCGGTGAATGAACTAGTCGTGTGCCGCGACTGCCTGGGAGACTGCGGCTGATGCCGACACCGCGCGATCATTCAGCCGAAAGCGTCACCGCCGTCGCCGGCGAAGGCGGCATCGCCGTCTCGTACGTGCGCCCCGGATCGGCGGTGTCGCCGATGGCCGTCGTTCTGCTCGCTTCGTCGGCGCTGATCTTCAGCACCGGCGGCCTGTTCATCCGCGAGCTCGATCACCCGCACGCGTGGCAAACGGTCTTCTGGCGGTCGCTGTCGGCGTGCCTCAGCCTCGGTGTGCTGATCGTGTGGCGCGAGCGTGTCAACCCGCTTCGCGCAATCGTGCGGATCGGACGTCCGGGTTGGGCTGTGGCCGCGGCGTTCTGTGCCTCCTCCATCGGCATGGTCGTCGCGCTCAGCAAGACCAGCGTTGCCATCGTGCTCGTCATCTTCGCTCTCAGCCCCCTCGCAGCTGCGGTCATCGCCTGGTTCCTCATCGGTGAACGCGTTCGCAACTACACGTGGGCGGCGATCGCGGTCACGGTCGCGGGCGTTGCGTTCATGGTGTCGGGGCCCGGCGCCGGCGGCTCGACGTCGGGCGCCCTGATCGCGTTGGTCATCCCACTCGCGTTCGGCTACGGCACCGTGATGATCCGGCGGCACTCGGAGATCGCCATGGCACCGGCGATGTTGCTCGCGGCGGCAATCAGCTCACTGATCTCGCTGCCGTTCGCGCATCCATTCGACATCACGACGCACGACCTCTTGTTGCTGCTGACGTTCGGCTTCGCCCAGCTCGGCATCGGTCTTTCACTGTTCAGCATCGGCGCGGCACGCGCTCCGGCGACGGACGTCGCGCTGCTCTCGATGCTCGAGCCGATCATGGGGCCGATCTGGGTGTGGGTGTTCGTCAGCGAGTACCCGGGTGTGCCGGCGTTGATCGGCGGCTCCGCAGTGTTCGTCGCGCTCGCGGCGCACACGGTCTACGCGGCATCGCGAGCGGGAACGATGGAGCAGTTGCACGACGAGCCCGTCCGTGTCGCCGGCCGATCGCCGAGTCCATCGAGCACGGGCTGACGGTCGAACGCAACCGTCCCGACGGTCACCCGTTGTCCGTCGGGTTCATCGTCGATCCGGGCGCCACGACGCGGTCGATCGCAGCAAGAACGTCGTCGCCGAGATGCACGTCCGCGGCGTCGAGCAGCACGCGAAGCTGCTCCGGTGTGCGCGGTCCGATCAACGCCGACGTGACGGCGGGATGGGCCAGCACGAATCCGAGGGCAAGTTGCACGAGCGAGATGCCGGCGCCGTTCGCGATGTCGATCAACTCGCTGACGACCTCCTGCTTTGCCGCGCGCATCGCAACGTCGCGATGGTCGAAGTGCTCGGGCTCGCGCGCTGCGCGAGATGATCCGTCGTCGGATCCCGATTGGTACTTGCCGGTCAACCATCCGCCGTTCAACGGCGCCCACACGAGCACCCCGACACCATGGTCATGACACCACGGCAACGCCTCGGTCTCGATCGCCCGCACCAACAGCGAGTACGGCGGCTGCTCGCTCGACGGCAGCGTTGCACCGATCTCCTCGGCGCGGTGTCGGACCGCGGCCAGTTGCGGTTGCGAGAAGGTCGACGTACCGATGGCTCGCACCTTCCCCGATCGAACGAGGTCGTCGAACGCGGCCAGCGTCTCGTCGATCGGCGTGTCGGGGTCCGGGCGATGTGCTTGGTACAGGTCGATGTGGTCCGTCTGCAGCCGCCGAAGGCTTGCCTCGCAGGATTGGACGATCCAACGCCGTGACAGCCCGCGCTGCGACGGGTCGTCGCTCATCGCGTTGCCGACCTTCGTCGCGATCACGACATCGGCTCGGCGGCCGGCGAGCGCGCGACCGAGGATCTCCTCCGACGTACCGAAGTCGTAGATGTCGGCGGTGTCGAACAACGTCACGCCCGCGGCAAGCGCCTCGTCGACCATCCGCCGGCATTCCGCTTCGTCAGGATTTCCCCAGCGCCCGAACATCATCGTTCCGAGGGCCAAGGTACTGACCTGAATGCCGCTGGCGCCGAGCGTCCGTCGTTCCATGCTCAGGCGAGACCGGCTTGGCGTTGGAACACCAAGCTGTCCCAGTAGTCGATGCGGTGGGCGATCAATCCGTCGCGCACGACGAACCGCATGACACCACGAACCGCAATTGGTCGATCGTTGAACGTCGTGCGCAGCGTGTAAGCCGCGCACACCCGATCACCGTCCTCCAACACATCCTCGACGTCGTAGCGCAGCCCTGGCATCGACGCGATGAACCCCGGCAGGCGCTGGCGATACTCGACGATGCCGACGCAACCGCTGCCGAGTGCAGAGGTGTGCTCGTTGATGAAGTCGTCGGTGACGAACGAGGCGACCACATCGGCCGAAGCGGTGGAGAACGCGTCGAGGTACCCGAGACAGACGGCGGTCGGAGAATCCTCAGCGCCCGCCGTCACGAACCGGCACCCCAGACCTCCTGCACCGTCGCGTACACACCCTGGTCGTAGGAGAACTCGATCATGTTGCCGTCCGGGTCCTTCAACGCGCAGATGTACCCGATCGGCGGGGGCATCTCCGTCGGGGCCCACGCGAGGCAGCCTTCCGCTTCGCCGCGCTCGGCGATCTCATCGACCTCGGCACGGCTCGTGACCTCGATGCCGATGTGCGCAAACGGTGCCATGATCGGTTGCGGACCTTTGTCGTGGTCGCGGATGAAGCTGACCAGCACGAGGATGAACGGCTTGTCGACTTGATCGCGATGACCGAGCCACGCGCCTTGCCCGTCGGCGTCCTCGCGACGGTCGAGCAGCTCGAGCGGCGTGAACCGCTCGTACCACGCAATCGTCTTGTCGATGTCGGTCGCCGGGAGCGCGATGTGGGTCCATCGCATGGACGGCGGATGCACGGAGTACTTGTCGGCGACCTCACTCATTTGTCCACCCTTCGGGGATCACCGGATCGCTGCCGCCCTTGGTCCACAGGATCAGCGTGTTGCCCCACGGGTCGAGGAACGCACTGTTGAACCCGTTGAACTCGGCCCAGTAGTGCTGCCGCCACAGCTCGGTCGCGCCGAGGCGGACCGCCGTATCGAGGATCCGTTCGTCGCTGTCGTCGTCGGAGACGAGGATCCACACTCGCGCCGTTCGACCGTCCCTCGCGATCGATCGAGGATCGACACCGGCGGGGTCGGGATGCGGCCGCGCGTTCGCGACGTTGAAGATCCCCATGTGCAGGTTGCCGATCTCCGACGGCGAGCCGTCCGGGAGCGGGAAGTGGCCACCTGGCACGATTCGGTGGAACTCGCCGGCCGGCCGACCTTCGACTTCCCACCCGAAGACCTCGGCGTAGAACCGCCCGGAGGCCTCCGGATCGTCGCTGGGCAGATCCACGAAGATCAACGTGTTGGGTTCGGTCATGAGCGCGAACGTAGCATCGTTGGACTGATGGTCTGACCTTCACAACGGACGGCCGCAACGCCGCTGGCGGCCGGTCGATCGGCCAAAATCTGACGTCCGTGTCACGACGGTTCGGGCGGCGAGAGTATGGTTCGTCCACAGCCGATGGTCTGACCATCAGTCCGCGCATCCAAGGGGAGGAACCGACGTGAAGAGCAGCAAGCGAGGTCGACGCACGAGCCAGGTGTTGGTGGCGTTGGCCGCGACATCGATCATCGCCGCCGCCTGCGGCAGCGACAGCAAGACGAGCAACGCGACGTCTGCGGCAACACAACCCGTTGCCGCGACCACCGCCGCGACGCAGCCCACAGCGACACAAGCCGCGACCACCGCGCCGGCGGCGACGGACGCCCCTGCGACATCTGCGGGGAGCGGGAAGTCATCGCTCGACACGAATCACGACGGCAAGGTCGTCTTCGGCATCGCCGCTGCAGGGCCTGCGGACGACGGCGCGTACTACCAAGCCGTGGTCGACGCCGCGAAGACGCTGTCGAAGGACAACGGTTTCGAGGATCCGATCGTGGTCGACAACATCCAAGCCGCTGACGCCGCGACGGTCATCGGCGACCTTGCACAGCAAGGCGTCGACGTCATCATCGTCGGCGCATCGGAGATCGCCGAGCCACTACCCGACCTCATCGCCAAGTACCCCGACGTGTTCTGGTACTGCAACTGTGGCGCCGGCTTCCCGCCCAATCCCGGACTGTCCCAGAGCCTCGACCGCGGCAGCGAGATCGGTTACACGGCCGGATACGCAACCGGCTTGAAGCTGAAGGAGAAGGGTGGTGATTCGGTGGTGATCATCGGCTGCTGCGACCTCGGCTTCGAGAAGCAGGCTGTCATGTCGTTCGATCTCGGTCTGAAGGCGGTCGACCCCTCGTACAGCGAGACGTACGTGCCGTCCGGCGACTTCCCGTTCGATTTCGACAACACGGCAAACGCGACCGCTGCGCTGCAGACAGCGATCGACAACGGCGCTGACGCGGTGTATCCGTACCTCGGCGGCGCGTTGCGGCCGGTCGTTCAGGCGGCGGACGCTGCCGGCATCATCACGATGAGTGCAGGATCGTCCAAGGTGTGCGATCCCGGGCAAGACCTGAAGTACGACATCGCCGTTCGATTCGATGCCGGCGACTACGTCAAGGCTGTCATGAAGGAGATCATCGCCGGCACGTTCAAGGAAGGCGACACGAAGACGTTCAAGGTCGGAGTCGACCCCGAGCCGGGTGCCGTGATCTGCAACCCGACGCCTGACCAGAAGGCGGCAATGGACGCCGTCTACGCGCAGATCGCCTCCGGTGCGTTCGACGACCAGTTCGGCAAGATCGACGCGACTGCCTTTGCCCAGGGCTGATCACAACAAGTGACCCAAGCGTTCGACGTCCGCGCCGGCGGGGAGCCAGTAGCTCCGCCGGCTGCGGAGTTCATCGGCATCACGAAGCGGTTCGGTCGGGTGGTCGCGTGCGACCACGTCGATCTCGCGCTGCACCGCGGCCGGATCCACGGCATCCTCGGCGAGAACGGGGCCGGCAAGTCGACGTTGATGAAGATGCTGATCGGTCTCGTGCTCCCGGACGCCGGAGAGATCCGGATCCACGGCGAGGTGGTGTCGGTCGCGGACCCGGTCAACGCGGCGCGCATGGGGATCGCGATGGTCCACCAGCACTTCAGCCTGGTCGAAGCGTTGACCGTGTGGGAGAACGTCGCGCTCGGTGACTCCGGTCGGTTGGACCCAGGTCTGACGCGGCGGCGGGTCAACGAGATCAGCGAGCAATACGGGCTGGAGATCCGGCCCGACGATCGCATCGCCGACCTCACGACGGGAATGCGCCAGCGCGTCGAGATCATCAAGTGCCTGCGACGCGATCCCCAGATACTCGTGTTCGACGAGCCGACGTCGGTGCTCTCCCCCGCCGAGTCGGAGTTCTTGTTCGCCGCGTTGCGTCGGGTGGTCGAGGAAGAGGGCAAGGCGGTCGCACTGGTCAGCCACAAGCTCGCCGAGGTGATCGCCGCAAGCGACGAGATCACGATCATGCGCGACGGCAAGGTCGTCGATTCGCGCCCGACCGCAGGCAGCGACCCGGCGACGCTCGCCAGAGCGATGGTCGGTCGCGAGGTCGTCCTGCGCCGAGAGCACGCGGCGTTCGGAGTGTTGGACCCAACAGTCGTCGATGCGAACGTCGTCGACGACCCGGTGAAGGAACCGACCGATCTTCGGCCGGCACTGGCGATCACGAACGCGACGATCATCGGCGCCGATGGCCGGCCCGTGCTCGACGGGCTGACGCTCGACGTGCGATCCGGCGAGATCGTCGGCGTCGCGGGTGTCGAGGGCAACGGCCAGCGTGCGCTGGGTGATGTGTTGTCGAGCCTGCTCTCGCTCGACAAGGGTGTGATCGAGGTCGGCGGCATCGCTGTCGAGACCGGTCGTGCCGGTGCGATGGCCGGGGCAGGCATCGCGGTGATCCCGGAGGACCGTCACGACAGTGGGTGCGTGCTCGACTTCAACGTCGCCGAGAACATCTTCATCGCCGACCCACAGCGGGTCGCCCGCGGCGGCTTGATGAATCGGTCGCAGATGTATCAGCAGGCGGCGCGCCTCATCGAGAAGTTCGACATCATGTGCAGTGGGCCTCGTGCCCCGATGTGGTCGTTGAGTGGCGGCAACCAACAACGCGTCGTGCTGGCGCGCGAGCTGTCCCACGGGCCGAAGGTGCTCGTCGCCGCACAGCCGACGCGTGGTCTCGACGTCGGCGCGATCGAGTACATGTCGTCGCAGTTGCGCGCTGCCGCTGCGGACGGGGTCGCGGTGCTGTTGATCTCGACGGAGCTCGAAGAGATCCTCGACCTGGCGGATCGAGTCGCGGTGATCTCGAACGGCCGGATCGTCGGCGAGATGAGGCGCGACGAAGTGGACGTTGTGGTGCTCGGCTTGATGATGAGCGGCGCCAGTGAGTGACGTCGGCGAGCGGGCGATCACCGACGCCGAGCACACCGAGGTCGCCAATGCGGCGAGGCAGCGTTCGAAGTTCGGGGTCACCGGCGAAGTCGTCGCGCTGTACGTCATCTGCCTGTTCGTCGCACTCGCGCTCGCGGCGATCTGCGTCGCCGCGACCGGCGGGTCGTGGACCAACGTGTACACGGCGATGCTCGACGGCAGCATCCGCAAGCCGGGACGGTGGGGTGTCACCCTCGGCGTCTCGGCGCCGATACTTCTCGTCGCGCTCGGCACGGTCGTCAACGGCCGCGCCGGGCTCGTCAACATCGGCCAGGAAGGGCAGCTCGTCATGGGGG